>NZ_JAQISY010000002.1:0-158791 GCF_028618465.1 Bartonella sp. MM73XJBT
ATGGTCCAATTTTACCGCGGGGCTTGAAGGTCATTTTGCCAGAATTTGTGTTGTCTCATCCCCAAAGTATGGTGAAGCGGCTATGGGATTAATGCGCACACACCCTTTTATTGTGGTTAAGGTGGGAGACAAACCTGTTCATGAGGTTTTTTACCAGCGTCTTTTAACCGCAACCCTCACAGATCATGCCGGTAATGAAGCCGATACATTTGAAGCAGAGTTTGATGAGTGTGGCAATGATTTAGAGGTTCCATCAAGCAACAGTGCACTGCAAGTCATCTTTGGCTATGAGAACAGCATCAGTGCTTTTATGGGGTGTTTTGTTGTCGAGTCGGTTGTGAGTTGTGGGGGCAGTGATGGAGAAATCTTGCGTCTTTGTGGCAAAAGCGCCTCGATGCGTAAAGAGCTCAAAGAACAGGTGAGTGAGCATTTCGATCACAAAACTGTGGGTGAGATTGTTGAGACACTCGCCAAACGCCATGGCTATCAAGCAAAGGTCAGTCCTCAGTTTACTAAAAAACCTTTGCCTTATGTGATTCGTACCGATCAATCGGCTGTTGATTTTTTAACCCGCCTTGCTGACCGCATGCAGGCACGTTTTTTGATCAAGGACAATAAGTTTTTGTTTTTAAGCGGAGATAACTTACCAGCACTCGACATCTATAAACACGACTGTTCCAACTGGGAATTTACCCTCGAGCCACGCACGCAATATGGCACTATTGAAGCTGCTTATTTTGATCGCTCAAAAGGGCAGCAATGCCAAGTCAAGCATCAGACAGGGTTTAGCGGTCCCGTGCGCCGTCTGCGTGGTTGTTACACTTGTAAAGAAGAAGCACAAGCTGCTGCTGCA
Source organism: Bartonella sp. MM73XJBT (assembly GCF_028618465.1). Lineage (NCBI taxonomy): Bacteria > Pseudomonadati > Pseudomonadota > Alphaproteobacteria > Hyphomicrobiales > Bartonellaceae > Bartonella > Bartonella sp. MM73XJBT. Next base: position 854 of record NZ_JAQISY010000002.1, read on the forward strand.
TCAGAATCAGACAGGCTGTGTCGTGCTGTGGGCAGTGGTTCTTTGACCCTTGCGGGACGCCCAGAAATCATGGCAGATCAGCTTCTAGTGTTGCAGGGGTTCCGCGGAGAAATCAATGGTCCATGGAAAGCCGCTACCGTTACCCATCGCTATGAAAAGCAAAGTGGTTACACCACAGAAATCACACTCGAAGCACCAGACAAGGGAAAAGAGGCAGGGGAAAAATAAACCTCTGAGTGACAGAAAATCAAAGGGTCAACTTGACCCTTTGATCGGCGTTGAAAAGTATTGAGACCAAAATCAAAAGTTCGCACTTTGGTGGGGAGGTAAGGAATAGGTGCAACTTGCACCAATTGTTCAAAGAGCAATAGGATCAAGTTGACCGAATTGCTTAAACATTTCTCTCTTTAATAATGTGCTTAGAATACAGAAAAATTATCACTCAATTTATTCTAAAAGAGGTTATAAATGCTGCGTCTCAAATAATCCGACTCCGGTTCAAGAACGCATCATCTCAAATTGCGATTTATTAGAGGAAGAAAAAAGATTCATGAAAGAGGTTTTAAATACCCTTTGAAAGGTCTTTGAAGACCCTTTGAAAACACCTTAAAAACCCTTTAAAAGAAAATAAATTGGTACAAAACCTGGTGTCAAAATATACAAAACACGCTGGCAAGCTACAGGGATAGGTTTGAAAATCCTATTCCCTAACCTTTATTTACTTATCCCGCACCTTAAAAAACACCTATAAAATCAATAAGTTATAGCATGATAAAAGTGCTGTGGCGGAGGGGGTGGGATTCGAACCCACGGTACAGTCTCCTGCACGCCGGTTTTCAAGACCGGTGCCTTAAACCGCTCGGCCACCCCTCCAAAACAAATACGTCTTTTTACAAAGTTCTTGCAAAAGGTCAATCATTTAAATGAATTTCTAAACGTTTTTAATAGAATTGCTTGAATACCAATAGAAATAAATTCTAGAATACCCTTCTTTTTGAGAATTATGCTAAATTGCTAATCTCGTCTTAGTGTGATCGCTTTTCAAAAGAAGTAGCAAGCAACATGATATTTATAGCGAAATTTCATAGGATTCAAGGAATTATTGGAAAAAGTTAACAAAAAAGTATATGCTTTATAGAACCATATTGGAAAATCCTATTCCTTCACTTTTATTCAAGCATCCCTAATCCTAAGAAATATATGAAAAATCAATAAATTACAATATACTATAAATTAAATGGTGGGCGTGACAGGGATTGAACCTGTGACCCCTACGATGTCAACGTAGTGCTCTCCCGCTGAGCTACACGCCCATTTAATGATGTTGCATACACCACATAGAATTACAAACGTCAATGTCTAATTTAATTTTCTATTTAATCAGACACGAATAATTTGGAAAAATACCCTTTAAGCCGCGATCAGTATTTTTTCAACCTCATTCACGAGTTCACGCAAATGAAACGGTTTAGAAAGTACTTTTGCATCAGGAGGAGCATCGCTATTTGAATTGAGTGCAACTGCTGCAAATCCTGTAATAAACATTACGCGTAAATCAGGATCAATTTCAGTAGCACGTCGTGCTAGTTCAATTCCATCCATTTCTGGCATTACAATATCAGTAAGGAGAAGGGAAAAGGGTTCTTCTTGTAAACGTTCATATGCGCTAGCACCATTATCGAAATCAGCGACTTCGTAGCCTGCACGCTCTAAAGCTTTTGCTAGAAAGCGGCGCATATCGTTATCATCTTCTGCAAGCAGGATTCGTTTCATGATTATGTTCCAATGGCTCCATTCGTCAGAGTTTTTTGCTACACCAATTATATAATAGAGAGTATTTATAAAAAAGATGATAAAATGCTCATAATTGGAATGAATGGCAAAATGGTTAATTCTTATATTCTTGTCAAGAATATAGTATATTGGTTGTGAGTTGGTTAAATTCGAAATGTATGTGGCATTGAAATAAAAAAGTCGTGTCTAAATATCTTAAACGCGATTAATTGTAATTTGTTCTCCTTTTTCATGCTTAATCATAGCTTACTTCAGGGATTTACGTGAGTATTCACTCTATAAATATATATGGTAAATTCAAAGAAGTGTTATATTAATTTGTGGCGTAGTTATACGATAAGGTAGAATTTTTATATTTATTTTTTAGAAGTCTTTATAGAGAGATATATTAGAAAAATAGCTCAATATTATATGAAACATTTTACTAAATGTTTTTATTATTTGTAAGTTTAAAATTTTGCATAATTATTAAATTTTATATCTCAAATAATCGCTTGTTTTTTATGTTTAAAGTTTAAATATTGAACTTTAAATTGTATAAATGAAGACTTATAGAAAATTCCGTAACATGCTCATATTTTCACATTGAAAATCAGCATATTCTGACCTCTGACATCAAATTATGTTTTTATTAAGAAATGTTATTTCATAGATATATCCGCGGAAATAAATGTATCAAATGCAGCCCAAAACTGTTTTTTGTAATTTTCTTCGTACATGATTGTATCAAGTTCAGCACCTGTAATGGTGATACTGTCTGTTAAACGTGTCTGTTGACATAATTGTCGCACCTCAATGTTGTTGGTAATATTGTTTTGATTGGCGAGGATAAACAGTATTGGAATTTTTAAATGCTCATGAAGGATATTTTTTTTCATAGAATCAATTGCATTAAGTACTGATGCCATCCATTGGGATGTTGGAGGATTGATAGAAGGGAAAGGTTTTTTATGAGCGTGCCCCAATTGTCTATTTTTTTGTTTTGTTTGTTTGAATTTTTTCCCACCTTTAGCTGGTAAAAAGCCAAGACCTATATCAGAAAGAAATTGTGTTAATTTATGTTGAAAGCCATTTGTTTTGTTACCCAAAGGAGCAAAGAGGGGAGAAATGCAAAGCATTTTATTAAACTGAGGGTTAAGAAGATCCAATCCACTTAGTGCTATCAAACCACCTATACCATAGGTTAGCATATAGTAAGGTGGTGGACAGTTAGGGTATACAATTTGTTTAAGAAATTTATCTAAGTCATTTATATCATTGTTAATATCAAAATAATGATGTCGTTTTTGTTTTCTTGTATTAAGTGGTGATTTTTCTCGACCAAACCAATCAAATATTGCCGTATGAAAATCACGTTTAGACAGTTCATTCATTAATAAAAAATATTCTTCTAAAGTATTTGCATAGCTTTCGAGAATAACGACTGTTCCCTTAGATTTTTCTCTTTCAGGATATGTTAGAGCAAAACGAATTTTGCGATTTGTGGCTATTTTAAGGTAGCTATGATAGATATTGGGAGGGGTAGAATTCCAGTTTGTAGGATAAAGAGGTGTTTCCAATTGATATCCTTTGCAGTGTATTTTTGTAACTTAGTACAAAATGAGATAACGAGACGATTTGAATATTTATGTAATGATGAAGATGAGTTAGGCAAACAATTATATTGCTTTTTATGTATTTTTATAAACTTAAATTACAATACCGTTGAAATATTATAGAACGACTACCAGATAAATAGTGCAGTCGCCATAATGGGACTGTGGGTTCATGAGAAAGTTGGCCATTTGGAAACTTTGTGAGCCAATTTATAAATTATAGTCGCTCTAAAGGAGGGCAATGTTTATGCGTCAAGTAGATTTTTCACCATTTTATCGTTCCACAGTAGGTTTTGATCATCTTTTTAACTGGTTTGATTCTAGGACACAACCTGATGATGTCTCTTCCTATCCACCCTATAATATTGAGCGTTTAACCGAAGATTCTTATAGAATTTCTATGGCTGTTGCGGGTTTTTCTCAAGATGAAATCGATATCGAAACGCATTGTAATCAGCTGATTATTAAGGGTGAAAGAAAACCTGAAGATGATGATAAAGAACGTGAGTTCCTTTATCGAGGTATTGCTTCACGTGCTTTTGAGCGGCGTTTTCATTTGGCGGATCATGTTAAAGTTATCGGAGCAGAACTTGGCGATGGTCTTCTTCATATTCAGCTTAAAAGAGAAATGCCTGCTGAGCTAAAACCTAAAAAAATAACTGTGCAGACATCATCATCATCCGTCACGCAAAATGATAACACCTAGTAGACCTAAAGTGTATTTAGCTGAGAAAGCTAAATGATTATAAATTCCTTCAAATAACAAAGTAACGCGAGGCTTTCGTCTCGCGTTTTTAATGTTCTTTATTAAAAGAAAGACTTTTTCCTCAATTTAGGATAAGCCTCCTATTATATATCACTGTAAATTGAGGAAAGAGAGTAGATTTTTAAACTTCATCTCTGCATAATGAAAGAGTAATTTAATCCACAAAAGAGGCATATGCTGTATTTGTAGATAGCTCACGGTGTTTAAATGAGAGAAGAAAAATTTATTAGAGAAAAGTGATAATTTATTGTTTTCATAATTATTTTTCACCATAAAGTGAGAATTTTTTAAGCAGGGTTTAATATCTAAAAATCGAAAAAAGGATAAAGTGGTAAAACCAAGATCTGCTAAAAAAGTGAGGGAAATCTTTGAAAAAATGAAATTGCTATAAATTAGCTATCAAAATATGCCAAACGAGATGATACGCCACAAATAAACCCACTCTGTATTGACTTGAAAGTTTCTCAAAAAATGGTCGGAGCGGCGGGATTTGAACCCACGACCCCTTGACCCCCAGTCAAGTGCGCTACCAAGCTGCGCTACGCTCCGAATTGTGTAAAACGACTAAACGACTGTCTCTTTAAAGGCAAGAGAAAAGTGAAGAAAATAAAATCTAAAATACTCTTGCTCTTAAAAAAACTTACATTCGTAAAGCGAAATTTTGTATTTCAATAGTCTTTTGTTCATGAAAATAGATCATTAAGTTGTTCAGTTTTTAGTTTCATTGATTTTATGGTTGTTATATATACATATATAGTGAATTATTTTACGCCTTTTGTGGAGATATAAGGTAAATTTCCCTATGCATATAACATATTCATTTTTTAGGACTTCATAGAGATGGTAGAAAGGATGATAGCTTTTTAAGGCTTTTGTTTGTTCATCAGGAATTTTAAATAAAGACAACCATTTTTATAAATGCAATGGTAAATGCGTGACACTGAAGAATTTTTTCTTTATTTTTGATTTTATAAAATAAGCATTTTGTATGAGATATTAAGGATTATAAAATAGAAATCTCAGATTGCATAATCACAAATCCGAATTGTTGAATATGAAGCTTTTATTCCGATGAGAAAAGATCAAAATATTTAAATGGTAAATTGTTGTTTTATTTCTCATATAGCAAGATAAGTAAAATATCGGAAATAAAACATTTTAAATGGCTTTATTGAGCAAGAAAAGAGTAAATAATGAGCCGTTTTTCGGTAATAAGTTTAACGGAAGCTGCAGTAGGTCGTGTTAAAGCGATTATGGATACAAAAGATGCGCGGGGTATTCTGATTGGCATCAAGAAAGGTGGTTGTGCAGGTATGGAATATACCATTACCCTTGTAAAAGAAGAGAAATTAGATGCCGATGTTGTCGAAGTAAATGGAGCTCGTGTTTTTATAGCACATGATGCTGTGTTATTTTTATTAGGAACGCAGGTAGATTATGAAGTGACAACACTTCGTTCTGGGTTTATATTTAAAAACCCTAATCAAGTTTCAGCATGTGGGTGCGGTGAATCGGTAGAACTCCGTCCTGCTTTGCAAAATCAGTTAAATGAAACATATAAAACCAATTGAGCACTGTAAGATTTCATCGAAGGATTCAAGCGATCATTTTGTAGGTTTGTGAAATCTGATCTTTTTTTATCTCTCCATTTTCGCCTTATTCCAAAGATCTTCCATTTCATTCAAGGATGTTTCAGCCAATGTTTTAGATCGCATGGATAAGCTTTCTTCAATATAGGCAAAACGATTGCGAAATTTTGTATTTGTTTTTTTTAATGCGTGTTGTGAATCAATATTGAGGTGGTGTGCAAGATTCAGCAGAACAAAATAAAGATCACCGAATTCTGCTTCTATATCTGATATTTTATCATCTCTGATTGCTTCTTTGAGTTCATTGAGTTCTTCTTCGATTTTTGCAAAAATCTTATGATTCTCATGCCAATCAAAGCCCACTTTTGCAGCCTCTTTTTGTAAGGCGAGCGCTTCTTGATCTGCTGGTTGAATCTTTTTTACTTTTGCAAGAATGCTTTTCGTCACATCCTCTGATATATTTGCTTCTTCGCTGCCTTTTTTCTGTTCAGCCCATTCTATTTTTTTAATATGTTCCCATTCTTCTGCTATACCCCCCCGTTTTCTTTGTTCTGCATTACCAAAAACATGTGGATGACGGCGAATCATTTTTTTGGTAATTGCGTAAACAACATCTTCAAAAGTAAAGCTTCCTTCTTCTTGAGCGATTGTAGCATGATAGACAACCTGTAAAAGAAGATCACCAAGCTCTTCGCAAAGGTCTGTTCGGTTTTTTCGTTCAATGGCATCGATAACCTCATAAACTTCTTCAAGCATATAGGGTATGAGAGATTCGAATGTTTGTTTTATATTCCAGACACATCCGCTCTCACGATTTCGTAATGCTGTAACAATTGCTATAAGATCATTAATATCTTTTGAGGCGATCATTTATGCCTCTCCTATAAGGCTTATGGATATATCAATCATCCCAACGTCTGTGTAACCACGTCCATTGTCCTGGATATTCACGTATCCAATTTTCAACAATATCATTTAATTTTTGCGTGGAAGCAGCTATATCAATTTCATTTTTTTCATCAAGCGGGAGTTTTACACGTTCATATAATTCTAAACGGTGACGCCCTCCAGAAAGACGGATACAACGCGCTGGATAAATATCACAATTATATTGACGTGCAAGTTTTATAATTAAAGGATTGGTTTTAAGTGGCCTATTAAAAAATGTTCCTAAAATACCACGGCGAAATTTTTGATCAACAAGCATACCAACGTTTTTACCCTCTGCTAACTTGGCTGCTAATGCCCAAGCTGCACCAGCTTTGGATGGAACAAGATGCCCCATGGACGTTTTCCGAGCTTTAAGAACCCGTTTGGCAATATAGGGATTATTGGGTGGTCTAAATAACACTGTCACATTAAGATCAAAACTTTGCGCGCATATAGGAAGGAGTTCGAAATTTCCGGTATGTGCTGTGAAAAAAATATGCGGTTTTTTTTCATTTTTTAATCGTTGAAATATTTCAATACCTTTAACTTCAATAAAACCTGGTTGGTCTGCATGAGGATCAAAATCAAAAATTTTATCAAGAAAAATATATTCAGCCAAAAAACATCCTATATTCTCCCACATTTCCATTGCAATTGCTTGGAGTTCTGCATCGGTTTTTTCTGGATACGCAGCTCTAAGATTTGCAAGAGCGATTTGATGACGATGTAGAAGGGGACCAAATGTTTTTGCCAGCCAAGAAAAGAAAGAAACTCCAATGTTGACCGGAAAATATTTTAAAAGAGATAGAGAACCAATAAGGAAATATCCCCATAAAAAATAAAACAATTTTTTTGCTATTATTTTAATATGATAAATAATTTTTTTAATATAAAATTTCATCATAACTTAATCGATTTTAAGAATAATTTTACCAAAAACATCACGGCTCTCCATGCGTTTTAAAGCTGTATCAATTTCATCAAATCCAACAATTGTATCAATGACAGGATGTACAATGCCTTGGGCCATTTTTTGCATGGCGTTTTGCATATTTTCTATACGACAACCAAATGAACCGAATATTTTCAGTTGTTGCTGGAATAGATGCATAAGATTGAGTGGTGCTGTAACTCCAGAAGTAGAACCACAAGTTACCAAGCGTGCTCCTCGCTTCATACACAACAGAGAACCGCTCCATGTATCGGCTCCCACATGTTCAAAAACAACATCAACTCCTTGTTTTTTGGTTAATTTGCGTACAACCCCTTCAAAACGATCTTCACGGTAGTTAATAACATAATCTGCACCAAGCGATTGTGCTTTTGTTATTTTTTCATCAGAACCTACAGTCGTGATAACTGTGCATCCTTTCTGTTTGGCGAGTTGAATGGCTGCTGAGCCAATACCAGAACCACCAGCCTGTATCAGAATTGTTTCGCCTTCCTGTAGTTTTGCATTATCAAAAAGCATATGTTCTACAGTGCCAAAAGTAATGGGAGCAACAGCTGCTTGCTGCGCATCACACTTTGCAGGAGCAGGAACCAATAGGCGTGCTGGCAAATTAACAAGTTCACAAGCAAATCCATCAAGATGAAAACCGTAGACGCCTTTTACATGACTGCAAAGATTATCACGTCCTTCACGACAAGCTTGGCATATTCCACAGGTTTGTGCACCATAAATTGAGACAATCTGTCCAAGTTGCAAATTTTTAACATTACTTCCCAGTTGAATCACTTCACCAGAAGCTTCTGCACCAATTATGAGTGGCATTTTTCTTTTAGCAAAAGCCATACCACGCCAGCCCCATACATCAATATGATTAAGAGCAACGGCTTTTATACGGACTGTTACTTCATCGGGAGGGGGAGGTGGTGGTGGAGCAATATTGGTGAGTTCAAGCTGGCGCTCATTTAAGAGTTGCAGTGCACGCATTATTATCCCTCTTTAATGTATTAAGGCTATGAGATTAGTATGATCAAGTTTGATCAATGTTGAAAAGATTATCCTTTATAGGCTGTGATAACAAGACTGGTATTTTGACCGCCAAATCCAAAAGAGTTTGACAAAACCGCATTGACACAAGCTTTACGACTATAATTGGGAACAACATCTAAAGGGATAGCAGGGTCAGGATCATCATAATTGATTGTAGGGGGAAGGATCCCTGATTGAATTGTTAAAAGCGAAAAAATAGCCTCTATGGCGCCAGCTGCAGTTAATGTGTGACCAATCATTGATTTATTAGAAGAGACTGGAATATGCTTCAAACCATCTCCAAAGACTGTTGATAATGCAAGATATTCCATCTTTTCATTTTCGGGTGTTGAAGTTCCATGCGCATTGATATAGTCAATTTCATTGATGGTTATTTTTGCATCATTTAAAGCTTTGCGAACGGCTTCAATTGCTGGAGATGCATCGGGTTTTGAACGTGTACGGTGAAAATCATCGGCTGTTTCTCCACAGCCGGCTAGAAGCCCTAAAATTGTCGCATTGCGATTTAGTGCACTTTCGAGAGATTCAAGAACAAGAGCACCTGCCCCTTCTGCCATAACAAAACCATCGCGGTCACGGCTGAAAGGTTTTGCTGCTTTTTCTGCAGGATCATTCTGGGTTGAAAGAGCAGATAATAATGAAAAACGAATAAGGGATTCTGCTGAAACTGAACCATCTGTAGCGATAGTGAGTGCACGATTCGTTTCTCCCCTTCGAATAGCTTCAACACCTAATTGAATTGCCGTTGCACCAGATGCGCAAGCAGTAGAAAGTGTGACAGGAAGTCCTTTTGTACCAAATTTTTTTTGCAGTTTTTCTGCAATTGCCCCAAATTGTGTGGCTTCGAAAAGTGTCTCATAGAGGTTATGGCGGCAGACTTTAAGAAGATGTGCATAAGAAGGTTCCTCAATAGATATCTCTTTTTGATCAAGAGCAAAGCGTGCTGTCCAGTCAAGCTCAACAGGGGGAGCAGCTAGAAATAATGGTCCATTAAAATTTGTTTTATCAAGGTCTGCTTGTTCTAAAGCTTCTTCTGCAGCAAGATCAGCAAGCCTTTCAGAAAGAGCTGAAGCACCAAGCGTACTTTCTTTAAGAAAGTCAACTGTTCCAGCAATATAGGTATTTAATCCTTTAATAGGAAAACGTGTTATTTTATGGATACCGCTCATACCGCTTGTTAATTTTTGCCAATTTTCCTGCTTACCTTGTCCCAGTGATGTTATAATTCCTGCTCCAGTTATTGCCACAAGTGGACGTCCAAAATAATCATTATATTTCACTATAGAAATTCTCCTCAGGCAGCAGTTAGGCGGACTATGCCTTCAGCTCTTTTAATGCCAATGGTTGTAACAAATGCTTCATGTACTTCTTTGAAAAAAGGCTTTTCATGTGTACTTAATGTCGGGAAACTGCGTCTTTTGTCAACAGCAACTGCAGCAAGTGCAAGTGCTAAAAGCAATTGCGCTTCCCGCATATAACCAAATAATGTTGTAATACCACGGTAAAATATATCACTAGTCTCGAAAGCATTTTGTTCTGCTTTGGTTACTTCATGAGATCCTGAGGCAGAGGAAATGGCGAAAGCAGATTTCGCTTCCATTGTTTCTAACATTGATACAATTGTTTCTTCAAGTGAGATTTTTGTTCTATCTGTTTGATCCGTGATGATCTGGCTAATTTCAGCATAAGCATGTGCATTACGCTTTCTTGCTTGTTCACCATTTTCAAGGACGAGAAAGATGCCACCAGAACCTGTTATAACACCGCCACCAGGATAATTTCTACGATCCCATACCGGTGCCCACTCGTTTTGTGTTAAGAGACCTCCAAGTTCATGGGCCAATAACATATCATAACTTTGTGCATTATAAGAACTTCCTACCAGTGCATGGGTGCTTTGTCCTGATCGAATACGAGCAACAGCGATTTGAAGTGCAGACAGTCCACTGCCTTCTTCTCCCATAAAAGTACGAGAAGAACCCGTTACTTTATGAACAATCGAAATATTTCCAGCCAAAAGATTTGAGAGTTGTGCTAAAAATAAAGTTGGACGAAGTTCAGTCGAAAGAAGCAAATTTAACATAGAAGCATGATCAGCTGTTGTACGTGCTTGGGAGAGAATTTGTGTATCAACGGCAATATCACGCTCTCCTCCACTTGCTGCGACGATCATATCCATTGTTGATGTTAATTGTTCATTATTTTTCATGCCCGCGTCATCAAGAGCAAGGCCTGCCGCATAGGTACCAAGACGTTGCCATGTGCCCATTTGCCGTTGATCACTTTTTTTGGGAATTTGTAAAGTCCAATCAATTTCAGGCAATGTATGGACAGGGTAGGGAGAAAAAGTTGTATAATCAAGATTTGGTGGGTGTGTTGGATCATTCAAGAGTTTCCAATGATGATCAACTCCTTCACCCAGAGAGCTTATAAGTCCTATACCGGTGATAAATACAGCTTGGTGATGCATAGTAAAAGCATTACTCCGTCTCTTTTAAGGCAACGAGTTCATCGATTTTTGCACAAAGATTTTTAAGAACAAAATATTCTTCTGTTGCCACAGCACCTTCGTTGACTTCCTGTGTCCATTGTTCTAGAGGGACTTTAATTCCAAAAGCTTTATCGATAGCAAAAACAATATCCAGAAAATCAAGGCTATCGATTCCCAAATCATCAATTGTATGGCTTTCAGGTGTGATTATGCTGCGATCAATCTCACTGATTTCTGCAATAATATCAGCAACTTTGTCAAACGTAGAGGACAATGCACAATTCCTTATTATAGAGTTGATAAATTCAAAAGATACTTAACGCACTTCTTCTAGCCTTTTTTCCCTTTTAAAAAAAGACTTAATCTTAGAATATAGCTGTCTTTTTCATAGGGCAAATAGATTTGCAAATGCATAAAATTTTACACTTCAAGGTTTAAAAAACTTTAAATTTTATTATGAGTTTAGTTATTTCCATTTACCTTGCACTCGTTTTTTTTCTATTGGCAGCAAGAACGGCAAGAGCTGTCATATTGACAACTCCTCGTGAAGTTACTGAAGGAGTTAAGATATGTGCAGGACGTGAGGCTCCTATCAAAATAGGGCCAACATGAAGTGCATTGGTGAGATTTTTTACAAGATTAAGTGTTATATTAGCGGCATCAAGTGTTGGAAAGACAAGCAAATTAGCTTCTCCTTTAAGGCGTGAATCAGGAAAAACACGATCACGAAAAATTTTAGAAAGTGCAGCGTCGCCGTGCATTTCTCCATCGGCTTCTAAATCGGGATATAATTTGCTAAGGATTTCGGTTGCACGACGCATTTTGTGCGCACTTTCTGTATTTTTTGAACCAAAGTTCGAGTGTGATAGTAATGCTGCTTTTGGTGTTATACCAAATGCTTCAATTTCTTGTGCTGCTAATACTGTCATTTCTGCTATTTCTTCTGCAGAAGGATCTTCATTGACGTAAGTATCCGTTAGAAAAAGAGTACGACGTGGAGAAATAAGTAAACTCACAGCAGAAAAATGACGAACATTGGCATCTAGTCCAATAACTTGTTCAATGAGTTCAAGATGACGCTCAAAACGCCCTTCTAAGCCGCAAATCATTGCATCAGCTTCTTCACGCATTACAGCAAGGGCTGCAATTGCTGTTGTTGATGTTCTAACAATTGTTTTTGCAACTTCAGGTGAAACGCCACGTCTTCCTGTATAACGAAGAAATAAATTAACATAATCACGAAAACGTGGGTCATTTTCCGGATTTGTAAGTTCAAAATCTATGCCGGGGCGAATTCTTAGACCAAAGCGTTTTAATCTTGCCTCTACAACACGAGGGCGGCCAATAAGAAGAGGAATTGCTGTTTGTTCTTCAAGCACAATTTGTGCGGCTCGAAGTACACGCTCATCTTCACCATTGGCATAAATGACGCGTTTACGTTTTGCTGTTTTTGCTGCCGCAAAAACAGGTTTCATTGTTAATCCAGAACGAAATACAAATCGATTGAGAGTATCATAATAGGCTTCCATATTCTCAATAGGCCGAATCGCTACGCCAGTTTCCATTGCTGCTTTAGCAACTGCAGGCGCAATGCGTAGTATTAAGCGCGGATCGAAGGGGGAGGGGATGAGATAGTCTGGACCAAAACTGGGTGGTTTCTTTGAATATGCACGTGCTGCAATATCTGAAGTCTCTTCACGAGCAAGAGCTGCGATTGCGTGAACTGCGGCCATTTTCATTTCTTCATTAATTGCGGTCGCACTCACATCTAATGCACCACGGAAAATATAGGGAAAACAAAGAACATTATTGACTTGGTTGGGATAATCAGAACGCCCTGTACAGATCATTGCATCTGGCCTTATAGAACGCGCTTCTTCTGGCATAATTTCTGGTATTGGATTGGCAAGTGCTAAAATGAGTGGATTTGGAGCCATTTTTTTTAAATATTCAGGTTTTAAAACACCTCCCGCTGAAACGCCTAGAAAAATATCTGCATTATCAATTATTTCAGATAATGTTCGTGCATTTGTTTTTTGTGCATAATTGACTTTCCAGCGATCCATGAGTGTCTTGCGACCTTCATAAACAACTCCTTCTAAATCGCTAAGCCAAATATTTTCAACTTTTGCTCCAAGACGAACCAAAAGATTAATGCAAGCTAAAGCTGCCGCACCAGCACCAGAAGAAACTATTTTTGCATTTTCAATTTTTTTTCCTGAAAGATTTAAAGCATTTAATACGGCCGCAGAAACAATAATGGCAGTTCCATGTTGGTCATCATGGAAAACGGGAATATTCATTCGAGAGCGAAGCTTTTCTTCGATTTCAAAACATTCCGGAGCTTTGATATCTTCAAGATTAATACCACCAAATGTAGGTTCTAAAGCAGAGACTGTCTCTACCATTTGTTCCATCGTGGGAGCATCGATTTCAATATCAAAAACGTCAATATTGGCAAATTTTTTAAATAAAACAGCTTTTCCTTCCATAACGGGCTTTGAGGCGAGCGGACCAATATTACCCAATCCAAGAACAGCCGTTCCATTGGATATAACAGCGACTAAATTAGAACGAGAAGTATATTGTGCAGCAAGATTGGGATCTTTATGAATTGCAAGACATGGCGCTGCAACCCCTGGAGAATAAGCAAGAGCTAGATCACGCTGATTATCAAGAGGTGTTGTTGCTTGTATTTCCAATTTCCCAGGTTTGGGATGTTGGTGATAAAAAAGTGCGGCACTGTCAAGTTCAGCTTTTTGTGAACTGAAGTTACTATTTCGTTCTTTAGACATTTTTGCGGTATCCAAGTTAGTGTATGTTTATATGAGATGTTCCATCTACGATAAGTTTCTTGCACTGATAGATCCTAATTTTTTTGAATATAAAAATGCATGAACAAATTTTCCCAGATCGATCAATTTGATATTTCTTTGTGCTCGCGCTTATTAAACAATTTCATTGATATCAGCACAATAAATCTTCTCCCCTTAACAAAATTCGCAGAAATTCGTCAGTTAAAAAAACGAATAAAATATTACGTGCGGTTACATTACCAAGCAGTTATTTTTTTTGCAATGCTGGCTTGAAAAGAATAGAAGGGAGTGGTTTATTCATTGAGCTGGATTGTCATAAACATATGCTTTATTAACGTTTTTATAAGTGAGGATAGGATTTACAGACGATTATTGTCTTGCGAAAAAAGTGAAGTAATGAAAGGGGTAATAAAAGAAGTAGGAGGACTTATGCTTATCCTATTGTGTTGTGCTGTTTTTATAGGGGAATTACTTTAAATTTATAGGTAATCTAATATCAATCATATACTCAACCTTTGGTACACAACGTTACAAATGTGTTACAAGACGGAGAACAATCACAACAACGGAAAAAGAAAAAGTGGAAAAACATTTTTCCACTTCTATTGCTGGCTATTGAATGCGCCCACTTGCATGAGCAAGCATAGTATAGACTTTTCCAGTATCCGATATCAGGTATTTCCGAATTGCGTTGGAAGAACCAGAACTCCTCGACACATCATGTAATAGCTTTTCAAAATCCATAATATATTGATTAACTGAATGTTTAAAACCCATATCACTCATATGTTTTTTCTTAATCATTTCAAATATCTTTTTCCCATTTGAAGTATAAAGGCGTTCTGTCACTATGTTTTTTTGTCCACGGCGATAATGATCCCATAGCTCAACAACAGCATTATGGTTCATGGCTTGTACTATACCGGCTGCTAAAGAATTAAGAGACTCATTTGCAGAACGTGTTTTTGTTTGTACCGGTGCAAAAACGGTATCATCATGCATCTCATCATACCAAGTTTCTTCACGTGAAGCTCTTTCTAAGAGATTCGATACCCATTTATTTTGCCGCTTTTTACTTTGGTTTTGTTGCAAAACAGGTTTAGGCGGCACTATCTTTTTAACCACTTCAGAAGAAATACTCTCACTCTTCTTAAGTGTTGACGATGAAGGAAGCGCCGACATTATCTGTTCACTGGCATTTTTTTGATTATTCTTTTGTATAACGTTTACGAGATCTTTTAATGCTGTAATTTGTTCATTCAGAGCTGTGCGAATTGTTTGTGTTGTTTCTTTTGTCTTTTCTGGAAGCTTTTGAACATTCTCATTAATATCATTATTAATTTTTGAAAGTTCTAAACGAACTTCATCAGCGGAGCGACGTATATCTTTTGCTGCTCCTGAAAAACGTACTGAAGCTTCATTAATAAGCTGATTGAGTGATTGTTGGAGTGAATGGGTAGAGTGACGCGCATTATTATCTGTGCGTTCTAATGCTAAGTTGAGAACGTTTTCATAATGTACAATCAATTGATTGATTTCATTAGATTTCGCAACAAGCGCATTGCTTAATGCAGAGAGCATGTTGTGTTTTTCTTCAAGGGTTGCACCAAGTGAATTTTCGGACTGCTCGAGAACATGAATCGTTTCAGAAAGTGTTTTAGCATGTTCCCCAAAACGATTTGTTATATGACTAATCTGTTCAAATGTATTTTGTGAAAGCCCTTGCAGAACCTCAACATTGTTATGGAGCGCTTGATTTGAGGCTGATAACTGCTCTGCCACTTGGTTTGTATTGCGGAAAAAATGATTCGCAGCCGCATTAAATTGACCATCAATATTTTGAACTGCTGATAATAAAACATTATTATTTTCGTGGAAGCTGTAAATTGATTGATTCAATTGTGCAACGATCGATGAGACATTATTGACAAGATCATCCTTCAGAGCAGTTACTGTTTGAAGTGTTTCAGTGTTGGTTTGTGCCAAGCTATTCACGAAAGACTCATTGTGTGCATAGATCCTTTGTTCAGCATCTTGTGTTGAAAGGGAGAGCTGTTCACTCAGATGCTGTGTCAAACAACCAATTGATTCCGTTGTATTTTGCGCTGCTTGATTTAAATTGCTTGTTAGTTCTGTAATTTTTCCAACATGTTCTGAAATTTGGGTAGCTGTTTGATTTTTTGCGTCTTCCAAACGATCACTTACATCAGAAAGCTGCGATCCTAAATTATTTTTCAGATTTTGCATGGAGTGATGAAGAACATTGCAGCGCTCATTGAGGACTTGTTCAATTTCTGTTGTTGAAGTGTGAATGGTTTCATTCAACAATGCTTGCGCATTATGACTGGCTGTTGTGAAGGCTTCAATCGTATGAGCTGTTTGCTCAGACAGGACGGATAAAACTTTTTCACTGGTATCATAAACTGTTTGTTTAACGTTTGATACAATGCGGTTACCAGATTCTGAGAGAATATTTTCTGCTTTTGTGGTAACGTCCTCTACAGATAAAAGTATCTGTTCACTTGTAGAAGAAAGAATATCGGAGGCTTCTACAACTTTATCACGCAAACTACTTGCAACTGTGTTAACGGAATCTTCCAATGTAATCCGTATATTATCAACACTTGTTTCGAGAGCTTGTTGAATTGCTTGACTTTGTTCATTATTAAGGATCATAGATGTTTGCAATGAATCAGAGCGCTTTTCAAGGATAGATGTTTGCATCTCTATAGTTTCACATACTTGTCCAAGCTTTTCTGAAAATGCTTCTTCTAGGCTGGTTGCACGCTGAAAGATTTGGCGGGTATGATTTTCCAAACTCTCATCGAGGGTTTCTATACGTGTTTCAAGGGCTTCAAAGAATGTTCCGTTAGATTGAGAGAGAGTATTCTTCAGAATTTCAGCATGTCCTTCAAGATTTTTGATATGTCCTTGAACAGTTTCGGTAATGTTTCTATTATTAGCAGCAATTGCATCTTCAACGAGACCTATTTGCTGTTTTAATGCGGCATCAACATGTATGTCACTTTTGGCAATGAGATTATGAATGGTTTCCATCCGTTGTTCAAGTATACGTGTTTGATCTGCAAGAACTTCGTTAAGAGAAAAACTGTTAATCGCCAAAGAATCACGAAGCGCATCGGCACGTATATCAATATTTCTAGCTTGTGCTTCTAAAGCATCTCTCGTTGTATTGCAGCTTTGAGCAATGACTTTTTGTAGTTTTTCTGTGCATTGGACGATATTTGCAACATGATTTTCTGCTTGATGATCAACAATTTGAACATTATCAATCAAAATCTTTTCAAGACTTGAAGTATTTTGTGCTAGGGCATCAATTTGAGTTCTTAATGTATCGGCAATTTTATTCTTTTCACTGTCGAGCATGTTTGCCATGAGAGATCTTTGATCAGAAAGTTGCAATTTGAAGTCTTGTGAACACTCTTGTATGATATCAACAATAGCATTATCGATATGTTGAACTTCTTCTTTTAGTTTATCTTTGCTTTTGTCGATTGCAGAAAGAATAGTTTCCCGTCCACTTGTAAAGGCTTCAGTAATATCAGCCGTTCTTTCTTGAAGATTCGCATTAATTTGCAAGACATGTGATTCCAAGAAATGACCAAGTTTTTCAGCATTATCTTCTAGATCTTGACTGCGCGCTATGAAGGATTCAATGATGGAATTGCTGTGCTCTTTAAGAGAAAGATCAACATTTGCTAAACGATTTTCAAAAGCGTCAATTGCTTCTGAAGTTACGTTATCAAATTTAGCAGAGAGTTTGTATGCTTTCTCATCGAGCTGTATAACTTTGTCATCAAAATTCTGTAGAAACTGATTATTGCGATTAATAATGGATTCATCGAGTGCTTTAAATTTTTCATCAACACTGTAGAGAGTTTGCTCTGTTGCTGCTTGTATATGCGTTGCAATTTTAGCAATATGCATTTCAGCTTTAGCAGCAGTTTCATGAAAAGTTTTCTCTATTTGTTTTTCATTATTATCAAAACGTTCTGAGAAACTATCAAAATTTTTCCCTAATTCGTAAAAAAACTCCGAGTTTTTTTGCTGGATTTGCATTGTGGTTTGATTAAATTTTTCAACGAGTTGATTTGTTACCCCATCACCGGCATAGGAAAGTTTTTCAACAAGATCTTCTCCTTGTTTTTGTAAAGTCTGGGAAAGAGTTTGCGCAAGCTTTTCAACATTGGTTACAATCTTGGAGGTAACTAAGCCAAATTCATCACTCAGTTGCTCCTGTGTTCCCTTAATTGTTGACTGAACTCGGTCAGCATGATTTAAGATGGCTATGCGTTCATTGCTCAATTCTTTGATGAGAGTATGAATGCGCGACTCATTTTCAGCATAAGCTTGTTCCAGATTATGAACTTCTCCTTGTATGATCGCTTCAAGCTCAACAGCACGCCCAAGGGTACGTTCAATCCCCTCGTTCATAGCCGAAACTTCTTCACGAATGGTCTGCCCTATAGCAAGAGCTTGTTTTTCAGAGATATGCTGTGGTTCACTGAGACGTTGTGCAGCATTGGTCATGAGAAGAGCAATATTATGCAATTCATTCGAGCGTTTTGTTAATTGAGCAAATCCCCAAGATATAAGAATAGGAATTACTGTTCCAGCTACTACAGCTAGTCCTGTTGGGGATGTAACAAAAGTAGTAATATTCGATAAGGAATTGAGTCCAGCAGGAGCTAGCTTATGAGCAATAACAGCACCTCCTGTTGCCCATAAAGCACTAAGTGCTGTTGTACACCAATAGATTCGAGAGGGAGAACGCTGCTTTAATAATTCATAATTTAAAGGGGTTGTTATATCATCATTAGCAGGAAAAAGTTGTGTGGATAATAATCTGTTATGAACCGTTCCACCTGAAAGTTCAGATCCAGATTTGGAAGCAAAAAGCTGTTCAACAACGGATTCATCAATAACAGCACTATCATGAATATTGGAGAGAAGAGTCGAAGTACCATTTTCAGCGAAAACTTCTTCTTCTGCCATCGCAATCTTTTGAATGAGCTCATCTACATTAATGACATTATCAGAATTATTGGATGATATTGTTTCAATTTCCGCATTAGCAAAATCAAAGTTCATAGCTTTTGAGAGAGCTTCTTCAACTTCAATTTCAAATGTTTGTAACTTGGTTCTGCGTGCCATACTCGCCTCGTACTCTTACAGACCGAAAAAGGATACTTCCTTCTTCAGATATTCCGGTATACTAGCTGTTAATTATTTAGAAAGGAATACGCTCCAAGAAAATTTTTAAAAACTTATCAAGATTAAAGTTAACGCAGTACATTAACTTGTGCAAAAATATTACAAAGATCAATAAAAACAACATATTATTTGATTTTTAAAAAATAAAATACTGTTTACAACTTTCAATTTATAAGTAAAATTATAAACTCGTTGTATTTGTGTTAGTGGCAATATAATGACCGTTGTACACAATATGGTTAAAAAAGTCTGCGGTTGCAGGTACATTTGTGATATGTACCTATTGTTTTTTTTGATAAGAATTAACGAGTCATGCTCTCATTCTGATAATTTATGTTGATTCTAATCAGAAAAACGCACTATTTTGAAATACACATAATTTAGAGTATAGGGTATGCGTAATGTTGCGAGATGTAAAATTAAAAGTTTATCTTTTCACGGTATAAAAACGTAAACGTTTGGAAATCGCGTATTTTCTAATGTTTTTATAGGTTGTTGTGCTCCTTACCTTAAAGGGCTGTTTTTTCTTGATAGGAAAAGTGTCTTTTGCTAATTTTTGAAGTTGCTGCGTTGACAATTCGATATTTTTCAGTCGATATGCGTACATGGGTATTCTGATGCAATTCGAGATAAAGGTGTAAGAATAATGGCAGAACGATCACAGCACCTGCAAGATGTATTTTTAAATACGGTACGCAAGCAAAAAATTTCTCTTACAATTTTTCTTGTAAATGGTGTTAAGCTAACGGGTATTGTAACTTCGTTTGATAATTTTTGTGTGCTTCTACGTCGAGATGGGCATGCGCAATTGGTCTATAAGCATGCTATTTCTACAATTA
The DNA here is from genome assembly GCF_028618465.1 of Bartonella sp. MM73XJBT. NCBI lineage: Bacteria > Pseudomonadati > Pseudomonadota > Alphaproteobacteria > Hyphomicrobiales > Bartonellaceae > Bartonella > Bartonella sp. MM73XJBT. The sequence continues at coordinate 20,908 of NZ_JAQISY010000002.1, forward strand.
TGCCCGGACAATCCGTGCAGATGTTTGAGGGGGAAAACCCTGAATAAACAAGTCACTTCACTTTGAAATCTCTTATCCCATTCCCATGTCTAAAATGCTTGAATTGTCATGATAAATGAAAATAAGAGATTTGGGGGATTTCCTTCGCGAATTGAAAAACAAGTCCGCGCTGTTGTTTTGGTGCCGATTTGCCAAGAAAATGAAAGTAAAAATACCGCAAGTGGATGTTCAGTATCTTCTCGGCTTAAGGAGGCTTTAGGGCTCGCGCGTGCTATAAGGTTGGAAGTTGTTTATCATGAGACGGTTAATATTGTTACACTTCGTCCAGCGACTTTGTTTGGAAAGGGTAAAGTAGAGGCGCTTGCCCAATATATAAGTGAATATTCTATTGAACTTGCGATTGTAGATTATTCTTTAACGCCCGTGCAGCAGCGTAATTTAGAAAAATTATGGCATTGTAAAGTTATTGATAGAACGGCTCTCATTCTTGAAATTTTTGGAGAGCGTGCGCGGACAAAAGAAGGTGTTCTACAAGTTGAATTAGCGCATTTATCTTATCAAAAAAGCAGGCTGGTGCGTAGTTGGACACACTTGGAAAGGCAACGTGGTGGCCGTGGCTTTTTAGGGGGACCTGGTGAGACGCAGATTGAAGAAGATAGGCGTCTTTTGCAAGAGAAAATTGTTCGTATCCGTCGCGAATTAGAAACAGTTATGAAAACACGTGCGCTTCATAGAGCGAAAAGAAAAAAAACACCCCATCCTGTTGTTGCTTTAGTTGGATATACCAATACAGGAAAATCAACCCTTTTTAATCATTTAAGTGGTGCAGATGTCTTGGCAAAGAATATGTTGTTTGCAACGCTGGATCCCACTTTGCGCAAAGTTATTCTTCCCCATGGACAAACTATTCTTTTGTCTGATACGGTAGGCTTTATTTCTAACTTACCAACGCATTTGATTGCAGCTTTTAAAGCAACCCTTGAAGAAGTGGTTGAAGCTGATCTCATTCTTCATGTGAGAGATATGTCTGATTTTGATCATCGTGTGCATGCTCAGGATGTTTTGAGAGTACTTTCAAGTCTTGGTATTGATATTGATGATACGGAACGTATCATAGAAGTTTGGAACAAAATTGATATCCTGGATGAACAAGCATTAAATGTCTTGCAAACAAATGCAAAAACACGATTAAATCCTGCGGTAATGGTATCAGCGCTCATGGGCGATGGATTGGGTCAATTATTGACAGCAATTGAAAAGCGGATTTTTGGAGAAATGCAAAAGGTTGAATGTCTTTTAAGACCTCATCAAATGTCGCTTATTGATTGGTTTTATGAAAATTCTGGTGAGATTATGCAAGAAGGGCATGATGATGGTTCTGTTACCATTAGAGCAGTACTTACCTGTGAAGCAAAAAAACGCTTAGATTATATCAAACAAAATCTGAACTAAAGTTTTTGTAGATATTCTTGAATATTTTTTCTTAAATTTTATGGTTTTCTTATCGCAAAATAATATGAATTCAAGTTAAGAGGATAGTTACTACTTTCTCTTAAATAAAAATCATGAAGTATTTTGCTGGTTGAAAGAAAGATGATTCTTAAGTGCGATAGAAAACTGTTGGTACGTACAGTATTGCAAAACATTTTGGTTGTTTTGTTATTAGCAGTGCTCTGTACATCTTTGATTTGGGTATATTATTTTGTTCAGCCACGGATTTATCGGGCAACCTTAACATTTTCAGTATCGGATTCTATTGAGAAGCCTTTGCCAATTGATAAACAAAATAATGTTATCGCTTTTCTTCTGTCACAGCCCATAGTTTTAAAGGATTCACGCTTACAGAGTCTTTCTTTAGGGAGCTCTCAAAAGAAAGATTTTCGTGAAAATATCCGTTTGTTGCGCAATGGTAATTTCTTTGATCTTATTTTTGAAGCAGAAACACTTGAAGCTGCTCAACACGGATTAGAGATTTGGTTTTCGGCATTTTCAAAAGCAATCATACAACAGCAACAAAAATTATTGTTAATAGAACAACAAACTTCTCAACACTATGATAAGACTAAAATTTTGGACATAATGCATGGATTCCGTTCATCTGTTGATTCTTTCATTTATCACAATATAAAACAAACAGAACTTCATGATCTTTCTGTGCAATTAATGGAAGCGACTTTAAAGCGTATTCATTTAACGAGTTTGAATTCTACTATTAATATGGCGCAGGAGAATGGACAGTCTTTATTGTCTTTATCCTTTATTGCAGGGAATTCAATGATTTCTGCATTGGAAGCTAAGCGTGATCTTTTGGAAACGCAAAGAGCGCATATGGTTGCACAATTAGGCTGGACACATCCTCAAATAAAAGCAATGACTGCAGAATTAGAGGCGGTTTCTCAGCAATTAGAAAATAAAATTTTGCAAATTGTTCACCAATTTCACTCCGATGAGATTCTTGCAACAGAATTCGAAAAACAACTAAAAAAAAGGATGAGCTTTTTTGTAAAAGATCAATCCCAATCTTTGAATCAAATGTTTAATGAGCTCGAAAATAAAATAAGAGCAGTGGTAGATGCGCAAAACAAAGAGATGAATAAGGATTCTTCTCTTTTGCACAACACAAAGATTCATGTAGTTGTACCAACAACGTTAACAACAATTCCTTTTATGGATCTTTATGGGAAGAATGTTCTTATCAGTGTCTTTACAAGTTTGATTACTCTTTTGGGAGGGGCATTGTTGTTTCGTCAATGTTCTGCAACAAGGAGAGATAAAGTAAAAGAAAATGATTTTAAAAGTGATGAGAGCGTTTTCATATCTGAAAGAATAGAAGAACTTGAATCTTTTGTTACAATAGAGGGATTATCAAATTTTTTGAAGCGTCGCACTTCGGTGATTATTTCAATCATTGGACCAGAAGCTGCACGAACAGCAGCAAAGCTTTCTCTTCATCTTATCAAAGAGCGCAAAACCATTTTGTTGGTGGATATTTCTGGTCAACAAATAGAGAAAGTCATTGGTCCACATAGAGGATTGAGCGATATTTTAACAAGAAATGCTCAGTTGCGGGATGTGATTTATCGTGATTATGACACGGGCATTGATATTCTTCCACAAGGATTAACGAGTGCTGTGTCTGCACAAGATTTTTTAGATGGTATTCCGAACCTCTTACAAGAATTTAAAAAGGATTATGATTTTATTATTTTAGAGATGGAGAGTGAACCTCAATATGGAGTTGAACAATTTGCGAGGCTAACAGACTATTATATCTGTAGTATTACTCTTAATGAACAAGATTGGATACGAAAAATGGTGAGACAGTTTCCGAAGACTGTTTACCGTGTGGTTGCTTCATATCTATCATAGAATATGAATTGCATGTTATCGTGCTACCCTTGTTTTATACTAAAGTTGTAGTACATAATTTAAAAGGGTTGTGATTTGTTATGTTTAAGTTTTTTAATGAGTTGTAATTGGAGAGAGACGTGGGGCAATCAGAGATGACCATAAAGAGTTTGAATGAGAGCGTTTTGACACCATTGCAGAAAAAAAATAGAACACAAATTCGCCTGTGGCTTTATTCTATTTTATTACTTTGTTTGGCAATTGTTTTAGTGGGGGGAGCTACCCGCTTAACGGGATCAGGGTTGTCGATAACTGAGTGGAAGCCAATTCACGGTGTCATTCCACCCATTGGTGAGGAACAATGGCAAGAAGAGTTTTTAAAATATCAACAGATAGCACAATATAAGTTGCTTAATCGCGATATGACGTTAAATGCGTTTAAGGTGATTTTCTGGTGGGAATGGGCACACCGCGTTTTAGGGCGTCTTGTTGGCCTTGTTGCTTTATTCGGTTTAATTTGGTTTTGGGCGACCAAGCGTATTGAAAAAAAGATCTTACTTCAACTTACCATTGTTCCTATTCTTATTGCATTTCAAGGATTCATTGGTTGGTGGATGGTTGCTTCAGGTATTGGCCAAAGTAATTTGACCAGCGTGAGCCAATATCGTTTAGCGTTTCATCTTATAACAGCTTGTTTTGTTATTATTTTTGTTACTTATTTATCACGAGGGCTCGTGGAATATTCAGAAAAACCAGCAGGTCAAAGGATACAATATTTTGCGGGGTGGCTTGTTGTTTTCATTTTGATCGAAATTTACTTGGGTGCTTTGGTTGCAGGACTCCATGCTGGAAAAGTTTATAATACGTGGCCCCTTATGGATGGTCAGATTATTCCTGATGGATTGTTGCAACATACTCCTGTTTGGCGCAATTTTTTCGAAAATCCCTTAACAGTTCAATTTGTCCATCGTTTTTTTGCTTATTTTTTATTTGTTGCAGCCGTTATTCATGTTCTATATCTGCGGAAAAGTGTGCCAAATTCAACACATTCTCGTCGTGCATTTTTTGTATGTATTATGATTGTTATTCAAGCATTTTTGGGTATTCTTACCTTGCTCCATGAAGTGCCCCTAAGCTTAGGACTTATCCATCAAAGCGTTGCGTTAGCAGTTTTGTGTTTTTCAGTTGCCCATTGGCGTGCAACAAAAGGAGCGTATCGCACTGTTGAATAAAGCGATGTATCGAGAAAAGTCTAGATTCTTGACAGCATTAAGTCGAGATTTTGAACAGCAGCTGCGGCTGCACCTTTTCCTAAATTATCGAAGAGGGCACAGAGATTGAAGATACCTTCGCGTTCATTGCCAAACACGAACAGTTTCATCTTGTCTGTATGTGCTAAATATTCTGGATTGAGTTTAGTGAGAGCATCTGTTTCTTCTTGTGATGCGATTGTTATAACATTTTGCCCATCGTAATGGTTTTCAAAAATTTCTCGTAGATCAGAACAACTGGCTGATTTTGTAAGTAAATGGCGGTAGAGTGGAATATTTACAATCATTCCTTGCGGAAAACGACCAACGCTTGGTATAAAAATAGGTGTTTGGCTCATTTGTCCATAGAGTTTAATTTCAGGGACATGTTTGTGTTCAAGATTGAGACCATAAATAAAATAATTTTCTCGAACGTCATTTTGTTGAAATTGGTTTTCCATTTGTGCAATTAATTGTTTTCCTCCACCGGTATAACCGGATATTGCGTTAATTGATATCGGGTAAGAAGCATCTAACAAGCCAGCTTCACGCAGTGGTCGAATCAAGCTAATTGCACCGGTAGGGTAACATCCAGGATTGGTCACGTAATGTGCTGCTTGAATGCGTTTTTTTTGTCCCGCGGTCATTTCAGGAAAACCGTAGACCCAATCTGGTGCAATACGGTGCGCTGTTGAGCTATCAATGATTCTAATTTTTTTATTGTTTTTAAGCCAGTTAACTGTTTCACGTGCAGTATTATCTGGAAGACATAAAATAGCAATGTCAGTTTGATTAAGACAGTCACGCCGAATATCAATATTATGTCGATCTGTATGCGCAAGAGAGAGTAATTTAAAATCCGAACGCTCCGCTAGTCGTTTTTGTATTTGTAATCCGGTTGTGCCATGTTCACCGTCAATAAAAACTTTTGTTGCCATTCTCTTTGCCTGAAATGAATTTTTTCTGCCATATTTAGCGTATTATATTATAAATGATTACTAACTAAATTCTTACGTTTCTTGAATTTATAAATCGTTTTGCTTGTAAAACAATGCGACCAGTAAGTGTGTGTGTGAGGAAAAGCTTAATATTCATGTAGTGTTATTTTCGTGAGGGAAATGTTTTTCGTTTATATATTAAAGGAATAAAATAAAGTTTGCACACTTTTAGAGTGAAAGTTATTTAAAATATTTGGTTTGCGTAATCTGCTGTGTTATCGTTTAGTAAATTTATTTTTTAATGCTAGGAATGTGTTTTATGATTCAGCAAGAGAATGACATACAAAAGCGCTTTTTTAATGATAATTTACAAACTGTCGATTCTGCAATCTTCGATGCAATTAGGGGGGAGTTTGAGCGTCAACAACATGAAATTGAGCTGATAGCTTCAGAGAATATTGTTTCAAGGGCGGTTCTTGAAGCACAAGGGTCAGTTTTAACAAATAAATATGCAGAAGGTTATCCAAGAAAACGCTATTATGGGGGATGTCAGTTTGTTGATATTGTTGAAGATTTAGCAATTGAACGAGCAAAACAGCTTTTTGGTGCTGCTTTTGCAAATGTCCAGCCTAATTCTGGTAGCCAAATGAATCAAGCTGTCTTTTTAGCTTTACTCCAGCCTGGTGATACATTTATGGGATTGGATTTAAATGCTGGTGGTCATTTGACACACGGTTCATCTGTCAATATGTCTGGAAAATGGTTTGATGTTGTTTCCTATGGCGTGCGTCAAGAAGATCAAATTCTTGATATGGAGGAAGTTGAATGCCTTGCAAAAAAACATAAGCCTAAGCTTATTATTGCAGGTGGTTCGTCTTATCCTCGTCTATGGGATTGGAAACGGTTCCGTGAAATAGCAGATGAGATCGGTGCTTATTTTCTCGTTGATATGTCACATATTGCGGGTCTGGTTGCTGGTGGTGTTCATCCTTCACCTGTTCCCTATGCACATATTGTAACAACGACAACACATAAGTCGTTACGTGGTCCTCGGGGTGGTTTGATCTTAACAAATGATGAAGCTTTAGCCAAAAAAATTAATTCAGCGATTTTCCCTGGTCTTCAAGGTGGTCCTTTAATGCATGTGATTGCGGCTAAAGCTGTTGCATTTGCGGAGGCTTTGCAGCCTTCTTTTAAGCGTTACAGTGCTGATGTTGTTACCAATGCTAAAACTTTAGCAAAAACATTAGAGAATAATGGTTTTAATATTGTTTCTGGTGGTACGGACAATCATTTATTATTGGTTGATTTGCGTTCTAAAAATGTGACAGGAAAACGTGCTGAATTGGCTTTAGGACGAGCACATATTACTTGTAATAAAAATGGTATTCCTTTTGATCCTGAAACACCATCGATAACTTCAGGAATTCGTTTGGGATCACCTGCTGCGACAACGCGTGGTTTTGCAGAAAAAGAATTTATTCAAGTTGGTAACCTGATTTCAGAAGTTCTTGATGGTCTTGGGATAGCAAAAAGCGATGAAGATAATAGTGTCATTGAAATGGCTGTTAGGGAAAAGGTGAAAGATATAACGAATCAATTTCCTCTTTACTCTTATCTTAGCACTTGTTAAGGATACACAACAGATGCGCTGTCCTTACTGCCAATATGAGGATACACAAGTCAAAGATTCGCGTCCAGCTGAAGAAGGCGCAGTTATTCGTCGTCGGCGTGTGTGTTCCGTTTGTGGCGGTCGTTTTACAACTTTTGAACGCGTTCAGCTGCGTGAGCTCTTAGTTTCTAAAAAAAGTGGACGATGTGAACCATTTGATCGTGATAAGTTAATGCGATCAGTTGATATAGCTGTACGGAAACGGAATATTGATCCTGATCATATTGAACGAGCGATTTCTGGTATTGTACGTCAACTCGAGAGTTTGGGGGAACCAGAAATCGCTTCGGAAAAAATTGGGCATCTTGTGATGGAAGCATTGAAAAGAATTGATGATATTGCCTATATCCGCTTTGCTTCTGTCTATCGGGATTTTCGTAATGCAAGTGATTTTCACGATGTTATAGACGAGTTATCAAAGAGTGTAACGGATACAGAATTTTGTTTTGATGAATAAAAAAGTGCAAGATGAGCGGTTTATGGCGGCAGCTATCCGTTTGGCAGAGCGTCATGTCGGTCTTACTGGTGAGAATCCTTCGGTTGGTACATTGATTGTGCAAAACGATAATGATGCAGGAGCATATATTGTTGGTTATGGTGTAACAGCTATAGAAGGAAGGCCTCATGCTGAAGTGCAGGCTTTGCGTATGGCAGGTTCTTTAGCACGTGGAGCTACTGTTTATGTTACTTTGGAGCCTTGTTCGCATTATGGAAAAACTTCGCCATGTGTAAATGCGCTTATTGATTCAGGGGTTTCTAGGGTTGTTATTGCTCTTACTGACTTAGATAAGCGCGTTGATGGTCGTGGTATTGCTCTTTTACGTACGGCTGGTATTGAGGTTGTTGAAGGTGTTTTGGCTGAAGAGGCTTTTGAAGCATTGTGCACACATTGGTGTATAAGGAAGATGCAACGTTGTGCTGTTACTCTGAAAATGGCAATTTCTGCTGATAATGGGGTGGGAAAAAGAGGGCAGGGGAGAATCAAAATTAGTGGAATGATTTCTCACACACATACGCATATTCTGCGTGCTCAAAATAATGCTATTCTTGTTGGTATTGGTACTATATTAGCAGATGATCCACAATTGAATTGTCGTTTGCCAGGGATGGAGATGCGTTCGCCCATACGTATTATTTTGGATACAGATTTATCTGTCCCCCTTGATGCAAAAGTTGTGCAAACGGCAAAAAGAATTCCTACATGGATTATTTGTGATATGAATCTTGCCAAGGAAAGCAAAAAAACTGCACTAGAGAAATCAGGTGTATTGGTGTATTCGGTAGAAATAAAAAATGGTTGCATGCAACCCCTTGCGATTTTACAGCTCCTGTATCAGCGTGGAATTCATAGTGTTTTACTTGAGGGGGGGGTAAAGACAGGGGAAAAGTTTTTAAATGCTGGTTGTGTGGATCATGTAATATGCTTTTATGCACCCATTATTTTAGGACAAAACCGTATTGAAGCGCCTCATTTTGGAAATTATCTCTCGCAGTTTCATGAAGTTGAGACAAGAATGTTTGGAAATGACCGTTTTTATAAATGGAGACGTAAAACATTATGTTCACAGGGATTATAACGGACATCGGTTGTATTGAAGATGTGCAATCTTTAAAGCAGGGTTTGCGTTTAAAGATTTCTACACACTATGATCTAGAAAGCTTAAAAATTGGTGCATCAATTGCTTGTTCAGGAATTTGTCTAACAATTGTTGAGAGAGGATCAAAACACGCTCATATCAGTTGGTTTGCTGTGGAGGCATGGGAAGAAGCGTTGCGTTTGACGAATCTTGCAGGATGGACAAAAGGAACTTGTATTAATCTAGAACGTTCACTCAAATTGGGTGATGAAATGGGGGGACATTTGGTTTTGGGGCATATTGATGGACTCGCTCTCATTATTGATCAGAAAAATGAAGGAGATGCAGTTCGTTTTTTCTTAAAAGTTCCAACACGGTTTACGCCCTTTATTGTAAATAAGGGATCTATTGCACTTAATGGAACCTCGTTGACTGTTAATTGTATCGAGGATTGTCTTTTTGATGTTCTTATTATTCGTCATACGCTTGAAATGACCACTTGGGGACAAGCTAAAGTTGGAGATCAGGTCAACTTAGAAATTGATCAGTTTGCTCGTTATGCTGCAAAATTCTCTGATTTTAAAATGAAAGATAAACAAGCTAAAAGTTACTTATAGTTTTTAGACTTTATAATCTTATGCGCATTGATTCATTTTTCTGGTAGAATTTGGTTATGATAAAAGAACTCCATAAAAAATCGCACCTCTTAATTGTTGAAGCGCGTTTTTATAAGGGGATTTCTGATGCACTTTTGAGAGGTGCAGTGAATGCTTTGCAAAGAGCTGAAGCAAGCTATGATATTGTAACGGTTCCAGGAGCATTAGAAATACCAAGTGCAATAGCTTTTGCGGAAAAAAGTAATAAGGTATTTTACGATGGTTATGTGGCACTTGGTTGTATTATTCGGGGTGAAACATATCATTTTGAAATTGTTGCTAATGATTCTTGCCGCGCTTTGATGGATTTAACTGTTCATAAACTGTTGGCTATTGGAAATGGTATTTTGACTGTTGAGAATGAAGAACAAGCATGGGCGCGTGCGAGGCAGGATGAAAAAAATAAAGGTGGTTTTGCTGCTCAAGCTGCTTTATGTATGATCGCTCTAAAAAAGAGATTTGGAGATAATCAGTAAATATGTCTGAGAAGAAAAGAGGAGATTCTCCCCGTTTAGCGAATAAACGTGGAGCAGCAAGGCTTGCTGCCGTTCAAGCACTTTATCAAATGGATATAGTCGGTTCTGGTGTAATGGAAACTGCTGCTGAATATGAGGCTTATCGTCTAGGAAAAGATATTGATGGAGATCAGTATCTTGATGCTGATTTTCAATGGTTTTTGGCTATTATTACTGGTGTTGTAAAGAATCAAAAGCAGCTTGACCCTATGCTTCATCAGCAGCTTTCTGCAGAGTGGTCACTTTCACGTCTTGATTCTATATTACGCGCAATTTTACGTGCGGGGTTGTGGGAGTTGATTAATCGCCAAGACGTACCTGTTGCTGTTGTTATGGACGAATATGTAGATATAGCAAAGGCATTTTTTGAAGGCGATGAGCCAAAACTTGTCAATGCAGTTCTTGACAGCATGGCAAAAAAAGTCCGCACTTAAAAAATATGCTACAACCCTGATTTTATCAGGGTTGTATACAGATTGTTATAACTTAATTATGAACAGGTAAATTTGCTGGGCCTTTTATAATTTGAATTAAAAAAGGCTGCTCTTTTGTCGCTGTTGGTGTAGTTTGTGTAATAAAATCAAAAACTTGACCGTCTTTTAGACCATAATTGGCTACCTTAGTAACCTGATTATTTTTGTTGAAGTAAATGGCCAAAACTTTACGATCAATAATTTTTGTTTTCATAAATTGCATCCCACGGTAGCGTGTTTGTGAGATATAATAAAAGACCTCATTGTCATATTTTGTTTTTAGTGATGGTGTTCCTAGCGTGAGCAAAACTTGCTCTTGGCTTGATCCAATGGCAATAGAGTTAAGAGCATTTTTATCAAGAACGTAACCTTCTTGATATATTTGGCTTGTCCCTGAGGAATCAAGAATACTACAACCCGCAATTGCTACCATGCTTGCTATTGACAGACCAATCCATAATTTACGTTTGATCAAGTCTACTCTCTGGGGCATTTGAAACAATGGTATCTCCCTTTTACATTTAGACATATTACAAGAAGGCAACCTCAAGTTTTTTCTTATTTTAGCTTCATCTGCCATAGCCTACATTGAGTTTCCCTGTTATAAGGCAAATTATGCCATACAGAGTTTCTTTAGAAAAGAAAAAAATGAATGAAATGTGTTTTGGCTCAATAAAAGCGCAATATATTTTTCCTATTCGGGAGTTGTCAATGAATGTGCAAAATATTCCTCAAATGACATTTGCGTTGGCTTATCCAGTATCAGTACGCTCTCTACCTGCAAAAGGTATAAGGGTTCATATTTGTGCAAACCAACGAGAATGTGCGCATTTAGCTAAAAATCATGCTCTCGTTGAAGTAAAATCTTGTGAGGGAAAATTCCATATTTTTCCGTGGAAAAAACGCGGGGTACGTATAAAAGGTCTATTGCAGGCACGTATCATACAATTATGTGTTGTCACTTTAGAGCCACTAGAGAATATTCTCCATGAAAATATTGAGGTTGTTTTTGTTCCGGAAGATTCAAATTTGTTGAAACCTAAAATCTTGGAAGATACAGGGGAATTGTTTTTAGATGCGGAGGGACAAGATACGCCAGAAGTGTTTTATGGCGATAAAATTGATATTGGTGCTATCATGGAGGAATTTTTTGAGTTGTCTATTAATCATTATCCCCGCAAAGAGGGAGTCAAGATGCGTATAATTGAAAATGGAGAAAAATCTGAACAAAAATTATCACCATTTTCTGTTTTGAAAAGTTGGAAATGATTGTAAAAATATAAAAAAGTTATTTATTGCGAAGCTATTTTCGCAGGCTATGTTTTTTTGTTGTTCCAATAGTAAAAAATTGTGATAGGCATTTGAAATGCGTAAATGAGATGTAGGATATGCAAGCGTGATTAGAATTTCTGTGGATGTCATGGGCGGTGATTATGGTCCGGAAGCAACTATTGCAGGAGCAGCAATTGTGCAAAAACATTTGCCAGATGTTTATTTTCTATTTTATGGCGTAGAAGAAGTTGTTGAGCCAGTTTTAAAAAAATACCCTTGTTTAACCTCTGTGTCACAGTTCTGTCCTACAGAAAGCTATACACGTATGGATGAGAAACCAAGTCAAGCACTTCGCAATGGACGTGGTAAATCATCAATGTGGTATGCAATTGAAGCGGTAAAAAATGGCGAAGCTGATGCTTGTATTTCTGCTGGCAATACTGGCGCACTCATGGCAATGTCTTATTTTTGTTTAAAAATGATGGCGGAAGCTGAACGTCCAGGGATTGCGGGTATTTGGCCAACGCTGCGTAGTGAGAGTATCGTTTTAGATATTGGTGCTACAATTGGTGCATCTGCTAGCCAGTTGGTTGATTTGGCAGTTATGGGAGCTGGTATGTTTCGTGCTCTATATCATACCGAAAAACCAACCGTTGGGCTTTTAAATGTGGGGGTTGAAGAGGTAAAAGGTCTTCATGAAATTAAAAAAGCTGGAATGATATTGCGTGATGTGCAATTAGAGGGGTTAGAGTATAAAGGATTTGTTGAAGGCAATGATATTGGAAAGGGAACAGTAGATGTTGTTGTAACAGAAGGATTTTCTGGTAATATTGCTTTGAAAACGGCAGAGGGGACTGCGCGACAAATAGCAGAGATCTTAAATTCCGCACTGCGGAGTTCTCTTTTAGCATCTCTTGGTTATTTTTTATCGCGGGGTGCTTTTCGTACACTGAAGAATAAAATGGACCCTGATAGGGTGAATGGTGGTGTGCTTTTAGGTTTGAATGGAGTTGTCATAAAAAGTCATGGTAGCGCTAATGCTAACGGTTTTGCATCTGCTATCCGTGTTGGTTATGAAATGGTCCATAATGAACTGTTGAAAAAAATAACTGCTGATTTACGATGGTTCCATGAAAATAAAGAAACACTTTTTGATCAAGAAAATGAAGCGATAATGAATGGGGGGGATTATGATAAGCTTTTATAATACAATTAGAAAGTATCAAGAAAAGGTTAGGGACGAATGATTCGATCCATTGTGCGTGGTGTAGGAAGTGCCTTGCCTCAAGACAGCTTATCAAATGATGAGATTGCAAAATTTGTTGAAACATCAGATGCATGGATTGTTCAGCGTACGGGAATACGCCAACGTTATCTTGCCAATGAAAATGAAACAACTGTTTCTTTAGGAGTTGAAGCTGCGCAAGCAGCACTTCTTAATGCTGGTTTAACAATAAAAGACATTGATTGTATTATTTTAGCGACTTCAACCCCGAATCGTACCTTTCCTGCTTCGGCTGTTGAAATTCAGCATGCCTTGGGAATGCGCCATGGATTTGCTTTTGATATTCAAGCTGTTTGCTCCGGTTTTATTTTTGCTTTAACAACAGGAGATGCTTATTTACGCTGTGGTGCTGCCAAAAGAATTTTAGTTATCGGATCTGACACATTTTCTCGAATTTTAGATTGGAAAGATCGCACGACATGTGTTTTATTCGGTGATGGTGCAGGTGCTGCTATTTTGGAAGCATACAAATGTGAGGAGGGGAGTGCTTTTGATCATGGCATATTGTCTACGAGATTACGCTCTGATGGTGCGTATATGGATAAGCTGTATGTTGACGGTGGTCCTTCAACAACACAAACAACAGGTTATTTGCGCATGGAAGGACGAGAAGTTTTTAAATATGCAGTTGGTATGATAACGGATGTAGTTGATGACTGTTTTGCGGCGGCTGGTGTGGATGCTTCACAATTAGATTGGTTTGTACCTCATCAAGCCAATAAGCGTATTATTGAAGCATCAGCTAAAAAATTGGGAATTGCCATAGATAAAGTGGTGATTACTGTTGATCAACACGGTAATACATCCGCAGCATCGGTGCCACTGGCTTTAAAAACAGCGGTTGATGATGGAAGAATTAAAAAAGGAGATCTCATCATGTTAGAAGCTATGGGAGGTGGGTTTACATGGGGAGCAATTCTTATTCGTTGGTAGATTATAGTCGCTTGACCATATTTGAATAAAACGTATAAGTCACTTTTTAATTTTTAATATTTGAAATAGGTGGTTATAATGACAAGTAAGACAGTAACGCGTGCAGATTTAGCGAGCGTAGTTTGTAGAAGGGTGGGCTTGTCACACACTGAATCAGCAGCTTTGGTTGAATTGGTTCTAGATGAAATTTGCAATTCATTGGTAAGAGGTGAGGCAGTTAAATTATCTTCTTTTGCAACCTTTCAAGTTCGCAGTAAAAATGAGCGCGTTGGACGCAATCCCAAAACTGGTATTGAAGCTCCTATCTCTCCGCGACGTGTGGTGACATTTAAGGCCGCAAATGTACTTAAACAAAGAATTCTTGATTCGCACCGCGCAAGACAACCAAGCAAAAAATGATATCGCATAACTAAATGCTATTACAATATTTAATATTTGTTAAAAAAACTGTATAAAATCGTGTGTTGCATTTTTGTTTTAAAAAGGTTTTTTAGTTTAAATGTCATCAAGTGTGGTCCTATTTTTGACTAATCTTGTTGAGAGATTAAGAATTGATTGAGTCTTTCGTGAAATCATTCGTAATATTTTAGATAAGGTGTTGCAAAATGGATAAGAGCTCCGATGCTTTTCGCACAATTAGCGAAGTGGCTGAGTTGTTGGAGCTTCCTCAGCATGTGTTAAGATTCTGGGAAACACGTTTTAGGCAGATTAAACCAATGAAACGTGGCGGGGGAAGGCGGTATTACCGTCCAGCTGATGTTGATTTGCTCAATGGTATTAAACAGTTACTCTATGATCAGGGTTATACGATAAAAGGTGTACAGCGCCTTTTAAAGGAAAATGGTGTTGCTTTTGTTACTGCATTTGGTAATGGAAATCTTGATGCTATGAGTATTGTAATAGAAAAAAAACATGCGGGACAAGCTTTTGAAACTGTCAACAATAAGCCTAAAAAGTCTGCTTTTGGGCTTTTAAGTTTTATGAAGAATGAAGGCGAAGCATCGATAGGTTCTGTTAATGCATATAAAGATAAGACTGATAAAGCGTTATTGCAAGAAACACTGTTTGAGTTGATTGAATGCAAACGCGTGCTTGATAGAGCACGATAACAACGCTTCTCTCTCTTTATAATTTTTTTCTATATTCTAGTGTTGTTTAGGCGTTTATTAAACGGCGCAAGTCTGGTGGTGTTGCTTCATCTGTGAGTTGCTTCATCGCTTCTTCTATAGATAAAAGAGTTTGTTCTGTACTTCCTAAGCGACGCATGTTGACGCTATTCATTTCAGATTCGCGTTTTCCACAAACCAAAATCACAGGAACTTTTTGTAAAGAATGTTCACGTATTTTATAGTTAATTTTTTCATTACGAAGGTCTGATGTTGCAGAAAGTCCAACAGCTTTAAGTTTTGCTGTTATTTTTTGTGCATATTCATTTGCTTCTGATGTAATTGTTGCCACAACGACTTGTTCAGGTGCAAGCCACAGAGGTATATGTCCAGCAAAATTTTCGATTAATATACCAAGAAAACGTTCCATTGAGCCAAAAATAGCACGATGAATCATAACAGGTTGATGCTTTTCTGAATCTTTATCAATATAAAATGCTCCAAAACGTTCAGGAAGATTAAAGTCTATTTGTGTTGTGCCACATTGCCATTCACGACCGATAGCGTCCTTTAATGTATATTCAAATTTTGGACCGTAAAATGCACCTTCGCCTGGTAAGATGCTTGTTTTGATTTGTCCCGCAAATTTTGTTTCAATTGTTTGAAGAACGGATTTCATGATACTCTCCGCATGATCCCACAATGCGTCAGAACCAACCCGTTTTTCGGGGCGTGTAGAAAGCTTAAGGCTGATTTCTTTAAAACCAAAATCAGCATAAGTTGATAAAATTAAATCATTAATACTCAGGCATTCCTCAGCGAGTTGCTCATCTGTACAAAAAATATGCGCATCATCTTGTGTAAAGCTGCGTACACGCATAAGTCCATGGAGAGAGCCAGAAGGTTCATAACGATGAACAACACCAAATTCAGCCAGTCTGATAGGCAAATCGCGGTAAGACTTTAAACCATGTTTAAAAATTTGTACGTGACCAGGACAATTCATTGGTTTGAGAGCGTAAATATATTCATTATCCCAATCCTCAGCGGCTGGAATCACTTTGAACATATTTTCTTTATACCATCCCCAATGACCAGATATTTCCCAAAGTGATCTATCGAGAACTTGTGGTGCATTAACTTCAGCATATTGATGATCATCAAGACGTCTTCGCATATAGTTGATCAAATTCTGGAACATTTTCCAGCCTTTTTTGTGCCAAAAAATCATGCCTGGTCCTTCTTCTTGAAAATGAAATAAGTCCATTTCACGTCCCAAGCGGCGATGATCGCGTTTTTCAGCTTCTTCTAGCATGTGGAGGTAGGCTTTTAAGTCATTTTCGTTGGCAAATGCCGTGCCATAAATTCTTGTTAGCATTGGGTTATTGGCATCTCCACGCCAATAAGCACCTGCAACTTTCATCAATTTGAAGGCATTGCCAATTTGTCCGGTAGATTGCATGTGTGGTCCACGGCAAAGATCAAACCAATCACCTTGATAATAGATTTTTAAATCTTGATTTGCGGGAATGCTATCGATAAGCTCAACTTTATAGAGTTCGCCTTTTTCAGAAAAAATCTCGTGCGCTTTTTCACGAGACCAAATTTCTTTTCTAAAAGGTTTATTCCGTTGGATAATTTCACGCATTTTCTTTTCAATAACGGTGAGATCCTCCAATGTAAAAGGTTGTTGGCGTGCAAAATCATAATAAAAACCATTTTCAATAACAGGACCAATAGTCACTTGTGTTTCAGGAAAAAGCTCTTGTACTGCTTCAGCTAAAACATGTGCACAATCATGACGTATGAGTTCAAGAGCACGGGGATCTTCTCGAGTAATAATTTCTATTTGACCAGTTTGTTCTAGTGAATCCGATAGATCTCGAGTGATGCCATTAAGGCTATAGGCGACTGCTTTTTTTGCAAGTGATTTAGAAATGGATTCTGCCAATTCTAGACCTGTCATTTTGGCGGGATAATTACGTTTTGAACCATCAGGAAAAGAAAGAGAAACAGAGCAAGACATAAAATACCCCTTTAAGCCAATTCCGCTAACGATTGCGGATGGTTTTGTAAAAAAATAGTTATCATTTATTAAAATCTATAGCCTATTTTTTATCAATACGTATAAAAAAAGAAAAGAATTATTTATTGTGTTTTTTATAAATTTTCCAGTAACGCCAAGGTTTATAAAAACAATAAGGACTTTCAAGAGAGGTAGGGACTGGATCAAATCCATGGGTTCCAAATGGACCACAACGTATAATACGAAAAAGCCCCATCCACGCACCAACCCATAGCCCATGGCGTGCGATTGCTTCATACGTATATTCTGAACAGGTTGGTGCGTGACGACACTGATTTCCTATGAGACTGGAAAGTGTTATTTGATAGAAACGTATCAAGAAAATACCCAATAATCGCCCCGGTGTTTTCTTCCAAGGGCCCGTATAATTTCGCTTTTGTTTCCTTTTTTGTTGAGGCTGTGATTTAAGCATTTATTTTTCTTCAATTTGTTTAATACAATCCACAATAGCATCAAAGGGAAGCATTGTTGAGGCATGACGTACTTTATAGTCTTTAAGAGGCTGTAAACAAGAAAAGGCTTCAAAGGGAGCTTGTGGAGGAGGACCATCTTGGGTTAACATCTGACAAATAATTTGATGTAACATTTTCAGATTTTGCGTTGTTTGTCCTATGATATGAGATGCTAAAAGCGAAGCTGAAGCTTGTCCTAACACACATGCATGCACTTCGTGGGCAAAATCGGTAACGATATCATTTGCTACTTTTAAGTCTACAGTGATTGTTGAACCGCAAAGGCGTGTACACTTTTTTGACGTTGCATCCGGATTGTAAAGACGCCCAATTCTACTTATATGTGCAGCATGTTCAAGTATTTCATCATTATAGATATTGTCAATCATGCGCTATTACCAAAATGTTTGAGAGTCGTGATTGTTTAAGCTTTTCATTCGCTTATATAGAGATTATACAAAATGAAATAGATAGTTAGCAAATGTTTTGTGTAAGGCAAGCTTGGAGTTTTTAAATGCATAATGTTGTTAAAAGAGGTACGAGAGAGCTATTTTTATCCGAAGAGAAGCGTCCAAGCTTTGAAGAGGTAGAAGAAGCGATTCGTACATTGCTCTTGTGGATAGGAGAAAATCCAAATCGAGAAGGACTTTTAGATACTCCAAGACGTGTAGCTAAAGCGTATCGCGAACTTTTTATGGGTTATAGCAAATCGGTTGAAGAAATTTTAGATACCGTTTTTGAAGAGGTTTCAGGATACAATGATGCAATAGTCGTGAAGAACATCCCTTTTTATTCGCATTGTGAGCACCATATGATCCCAATTGTTGGAAAAGCTCATATCGGTTATCTTCCTGATAAAAAAGTTGTTGGACTTTCAAAAATTGCGCGTGTTGTAGATATTTTTTCTCGTCGTTTACAGACTCAAGAATCTATGACAGCTCAAATAACTGATGCTTTAGCGCTGCATCTGCAGCCTCATGGTGTTGCGGTATTGATTGAGGCGGAGCACATGTGCATGGCCATGCGAGGAATTCAAAAGCAAGGGGCAACAACGATTACAACATGTTTTCGTGGTTGTTATGAAAATGATCAAGCTATACAGGCGAACTTTATGATGATGGTGCAAAGATCACAGTAAAGCCTACATTCTCATGATTTATATTGGCTTATAAACTGTTTGAGTAAAATAAATTATGGGAAAGCGAAAATAGGCTTGTACCTTGCTTTGTGATTTGTTAAAGCCAGAAAACTAAAATATTTTTCTTCACCATGTGCGGTCGTGGCGGAATTGGTAGACGCGCAGCGTTGAGGTCGCTGTGGGGCAACCCGTGGAAGTTCGAGTCTTCTCGACCGCACCACTTATAGATTTTCTACAATATCATTAGGTATCGTCGTTTATCTTGTTTTCTTGCTAACTAATTGTTTTTATTGATTTTTTATTCCATTATTTATATTTTCTATACGATTTTGATATCTAATGATATGCGCACAAAAGTGCAATTCGAAAGGTGATTCAAAAGGTAATTAAAAAAACAAGAACACGTGATAGATTATCTGCATTATCTGTAAAAAACTTGCCCTAAAGACAAATAATACTGATGGGACTAGGCTATGACTTATAATAATAGCACCATTTAAGTTGTCTGTGTCGGGGGTGAGTTTTTTTTTAATATTTAACAAGGGGACTCTTGTGTATTTTGACAGTGTGACTGTTGAAGCAGAACAAGCAGAACTTCTCTCCATCAAAATTACCCAATATGTACAGATAATCTTCACAAAAAGCTATGCTAAAATAGAGGAAAGCTTTATAAACCATCAATGCACCTCTGTATTATCAACGTGAAACCATGCAATGTAGTGGGGTTTTCTTTTTGTATCATTTTAGTGTATCCTTAGTAATGGTTTTATTTCAGATTGATAAAAAATTTGTGTTTTTCTGCAAAATTTGAAATGTTAAATCTTTTAAAGAGGACAGAGTGGTGTTAGTGAGAGACGCAGTATTTTTAAAGTATTTAGCATTTTTTATTTGCATATCTTTATTAACAGCATGTAGCGATTCACGTGCTGTGCTTTGGCATGGGGTACATGCAACGCCCTCTATGGTTGCAGTACAACGAGAAGTTGAAGGCAGAGTAATTACTCCCAAAGCTATTATTCCGGTGTATGTTGCAACAAGTCGTATGATGCAAAATAGCTATTCTCAACCTTATGGATCAGAGCGGTCAAATAAAGTACACTACAATCGTGTTGACGTAGGAATCCCTCAAAAACATATGAAGGGGCTTGTTGAAATAAATTCTTATAAACCTACACACGATAAGTATTTTGCAGCAGTGGCATTACAAAAATACGATAACAAAGAACAATTTAAACAGCAATTAAATGCTGCTTTAGCAAAAAAGCCAAAAGGAAAAAGAGAAATTTTTCTTTTTATTCATGGTTATAATAACAATTTTGCGGATGGTACATTTCGTACTGCTCAGTTTACATATGATTATTCTTTAAATGTTGTCACTGTACATTATTCGTGGCCTTCTGCTGGATCAGTCCCTCTTTATATCTATGACCGTGATAGCGCCAATTTTGCTCGTGATGGACTCATAGAGCTTTTAACACTCATTAGCGAAACCAATGCAGATCAAATTTCTGTTATTGCACATTCTATGGGCAATTTCGTTATCATGGAAGCGTTTAGAACTTTAGCATTACAGGGAAAATATAAACCTATTCGTCGTATTACAAGTTTTTTAATGGCAGCGCCAGACATTGATATTGATGTGTTCGAACGCCAGCTTAATGATATTAAAAAATTGCCTCAACCAACCGCTATTTTGGTATCTCGTGCGGATAAAGCACTCGCTGTTTCAGGGCGTCTTACTGGTGGTCATCATCGTGTAGGAGATGGTTCAGATATTGAGATGTTGCGTAAAAATGGTATAGCTGTTCTTGACTTTTCTCATGTTGATGGTGGAGCGCACAATGTTTTCGCGTCTTCGCCGACATTGATGGCGCTTTCTCGAGAAGGGTCTTTGGCTTCAACAATTATGCAGGGTACAGAGTTGTCACCAAGTCAAGCACTTCTTGCTGATAGTAGTAGTGTATTGGAGAAAACAACACATCTTATCTTTTATACACCTGTACGCTTATTATCTCCATTAACTCCACATATGGGTGGGCAAAGAATGGGGAGGCGCTAAAGATAAATGAATTGCGAATAAGTTTTTTAGCACTTTCTTTAGAATGGTTTTATAAAATAAAAAATGAATAGCGGGATGAATGTAAACACTAGTCATGAGGTGCGTGGTGATGGTGGCACGAAAGCGCTATGTTAATACGCCTACACTCGTTGATTATTTATCTCATTCCGCAGTGAAGTTATTAGATATTCATGCCATGCTTTTGAAGGTGAGAGAAGGTCATATGGGGGAAAAACCAAATTTATTACGTCAAATTGATTCCACAAAAAAACAGTTGGATGAGATAAGCCATGCTCTCATTTTAGAATATCGAAAACGCCAAGAAAATGAGCGCTTTTTAAAACAAATTTTGCTATCAATTTCTGATCAGCTTTTTGCGCTTAATAGTGGTTTCAAGGAAACTGGACGCCTTTTCTTTCAAGAGATGAGAATGTTGCAATCTCAAATGCAATGTTTTTATGAGGGGCAGGAAAAGCAGCATTTATTAAATAGCCAAGAATCGTTTTGTTCTCCATCAAAAATTGATGAAGTGATTCAGCAGTTACAAAAAGCACGAAAAAAACTCATTGTTGAAAGCCCTCATCTTTTTGAGAAAGAATATTCAAGCTCAGAAAAAAAGATTTTTTGAACAAAACATGTCAATATAACATGTTTTTAAGTTTATAGAAAACAATCCAATCAAAAAAGCATAGCTCTTTTAAGAAAAATAGCCGATTCTTACTCTAAATTTTTTATAATAAAATTTTCTGATTCCTTTAGTCATAAATTCATTGGATCGTTTGCTAGCACCTTGAATGTTTTTTTCAAAAGGGCTTAGAAGAGTCCAATTATGAGAAAAATAGGCAAAAAAGAACGCGTTAAGTGTATTGAAAAATTTTCTTCTCTTACTTTTATTTAGATATCCTTTACATTTAAAATGCTCATTACAGTGTAAGTTGTGGCAATAAAAGAGCGTGCTATTTCCAGAGAAAGTAAAAACAATGACAGATAGTTCTCCTATTGATATCTTTCAATCCATTCTATCACGGAAATCGATTCGCGCTTTTACTAACCAACCAGTTTTTCAGGAAACAATTGAAGAAATTTTAAAATTGGCGGCACGTGCACCATCTGGAACGAATCTTCAGCCATGGCAAGTCATTGTTCTTACAGGGGAAGTATTACAGAAGTTAGGAGAAGAACTTTCACGCTTGGTACTTTCCGGGATAGAAGGAGAGCGTGAATATCACTATTATCCACGTCAATGGCGTGAACCTTATCTTTCAAGGCGTCGAAAAATTGGCTTGGATCTTTATAAGAGCCTTGGAATTCAAAAAGGTGAGCAGGAAAAAATGCTTCACCAAAAAGCGCGTAATTTTTCATTTTTTGGGGCACCTGTAGGACTTTTATTTACAATGGATCATGATATGGAAATGGGAAGCTGGCTTGATTTGGGTATGTTTATGCAGACTCTTATGTTAGCGGCACGTGGATTTGGATTAGATACTTGTCCTCAAGCTGCTTTTGCTGATTATCATAAACAAATTCGTACATTTTTATCTGTTCCTCCTGAGCGGCATATTATCTGTGGTATGGCACTTGGCTATCGTGATACGAGTGCTCCAGAAAATAATTTTGAGACTGAACGCGAACCAATCGAGAACTTTGTACGTTTTGTTTAGTTGGAAGAGAAGATAAAGTGATAAAGATGAAAAATAATTTTTAGCTTTTTTACGGCTTTCAAAAGTATCTAAAGCCATGTCTTTTTGGTAATGGAGATGACGTATTGCTTCCTGCTTTTGTTTCTCATGTAAAACAA
Organism: Bartonella sp. MM73XJBT; assembly: GCF_028618465.1. NCBI lineage: Bacteria > Pseudomonadati > Pseudomonadota > Alphaproteobacteria > Hyphomicrobiales > Bartonellaceae > Bartonella > Bartonella sp. MM73XJBT. The sequence goes on from NZ_JAQISY010000002.1 coordinate 43,466, forward strand.
AACGCCATTGTGTTGCAAATTCATTGCGTTTTTTAAAGAGACATTTTTTCAATGTACACGGGGACTATCTTATGGTTGCTGTTTGTAAATGGTATCATGGTAAATCTCTTAAACACCATTATCTTTACGCTTATGAAGCAGTAAGCTAGTCTTATCCATATTTTTTGCTAGCTTCCGATGTAGTCCTATAGCTCTTGCATTTAAAGCGTTCATAAGGGGCGTTTTATTTCTTTTTACTACACGCTAACTCTGCTTTTGAGGTGCAAGCAAATGATTTTCATTGATACAATATATAAAAGATTTGAAATGAGAGAATCGTACAATTTTCGAGCATCTTATTTAATAGACAAAATGATGAATTATTGTTATAAATCAATTTATTATATAACTTTCTTCATAGAAATTATTTTTAATGTAAGTACGCGTAAATTTTAAAAAACTTCAGCATTATAAAAATATTTTAGTGGGAAGTTCTCATTCTTATGTAATTTTCATATTGCATCTTAACACTTATTTTACTACGCTTGAAACATTAAGAGAATGATTGTTGTAAAATCATTGTCTATTTTAAGGGGTATCTATGGAAAACGCTTTAGAAAGTAAGTGTTGGGTTGTAGCAAGAAGAGCAACATTCATATTTGTTGCTGTCATTTTTTTAGTTTATCTCGCAATTTGATTTTAAATAGGACAAATGCGATAAAAGGCATAATTTAAACTCTATGTAGTTTGGGGGGTGGGGTGTGTTTTTATCTGTTTTTGAGCTTTTTAAAATTGGTATTGGCCCTTCCAGTTCACATACGATGGGGCCAATGACAGCGGCTAATATGTTTTTGCAAGAGATTCTTGTGCGAAGTCTTTCTCGACCATTTGATGCTGCAGTTTCTCGTATACGTGTTTGTCTTTATGGTTCTTTGGCTTTTACAGGAATTGGTCATGCTACAGATAGAGCTATTATCTTAGGGCTTTTGGGAGAAAAAGCTTCAACTGTTGATCCTGATTCTATGGAAAATCTGTTAGAAAAGGTTACACGTGAAAAAGAGGTGCGGCCAGAAGGGCATCCTGTTTATCAGTTTAATTGGCAAGAAGATCTTATTTTTGAACGCACAAAAGTTCTCCCTGGACATACTAATGGTCTTGCCTTTGAAGGGCTTGATGCTCATGGAAATGTTCTCTTGCAGCAGATTTATTATTCTATCGGTGGTGGTTTTGTCGTAACTGAGGACGAGTTAAGCCATTTAAATGGTAATATGCAATCGGAAATATCTGAAGTGCCATATCCTTTTGATTCTGCCTGTAAAATGTTATCAATGGCAGAAAAATCAGGATTTTCAATTGCTGAAATGAAGCGTATAAACGAAGAGACGAGGATGGAGCGTTCTACTCTTAATAGTGGGCTTGATGACATTTTTTCAGCTATGACAAATTGTATTGATAGAGGTCTTTCACAAGAAGGTGAGTTGCCAGGTGGATTGCATGTTCTAAGACGTGCTAAAAAGTTGCACGAAACACTTTTGGAAAATCGAAAGAAAAATCGCAATGACCCACTTTGGGCAAATGATTGGCTTTCGGTATATGCCATAGCAGTGAATGAGGAAAATGCAGCTGGTGGTCGTGTTGTTACAGCACCGACGAATGGGGCAGCTGGTGTTGTCCCTGCAGTTTTGCGTTATTACCTTCAATTTTATGACGATTCAGATCGAGAAGGAATACATAATTTTTTATTGACTGCAGCAGCTATTGGTGGTGTCATCAAGCATAATGCTTCTATTTCTGGTGCAGAAGTGGGATGTCAAGGGGAAGTTGGTACGGCATCTTCAATGGCAGCAGCAGGATTAACAGCGGCATTGGGGGGAACGCCAGCTCAAATTGAAAATGCAGCCGAAATTGCACTTGAACATCATTTGGGAATGACCTGTGATCCCGTTGCAGGTCTTGTACAGGTTCCTTGTATTGAGCGCAACGCAATGGGGGCTGTTAAAGCTGTGACAGCTTCTTCTCTTGCTTTACATGGTAATGGGGAACATTTTGTTTCTCTTGATGCTTGTATAGAAACAATGCGCCAGACAGGTCATGACATGAGTGAACGTTATAAGGAAACGAGTAAAGCTGGACTTGCAGTCAATGCAATATCTTGTTAAGTGCACAATGGAGATTAAATCTTGGGGATATTGGGTCTTGTGAACTCTTTATAGAGTGTTCGCTTATGACGGTACAAGTTGATACCCCCTTTATATTTGTTAGCTTCCATAGTTTGCCAACTGTTTTTATATTAAGACGGTTAATAAGGAGGTGTATGAGTTTTTCTAAAATGTTTTTTATTAATTCGGTCTAGATAGGTTTGAAATAAGAGAGTTTTTGTATTCGGAGCTCCCATGTAGATTATAAAACGATAAATTATTTTTATAAAGATGTATTGTATAAGAACTCATAAACTAATTTTGCATTATTAAATTATCACTTTCATGCTATTATATTAAACAACTTAATATGCAAATATATTTTTCATTCACTATTCTTAATGGTCAGAGATATTTATTTGATTGTAGTACGAAAGGTAATATGACATGTATATAAAAAATTGCTAGAGTACAAGAGGTGTGAAGAGGTATGAGAGAATAGCGCTATTCTTGCGTTATACGATCTATGGATAACGGTAAAAATGGTAAAGAGGCATATAAAGAGTTATATTCTACAGTTATTTTGTATTTTGAAAAAATATGCGTTTAGGAGATAAATTAAAAGATTTTCTATAACATTTTCTGTTATGTTGTTACCCTAATCAATGTATAAAACAGAGCTCCCAATAGGATAACTTCTTTCTCATAAAAAAGTATCAAGAATAATTAAATCAAGTATTGGGTACTTTCTATTGGCTTTATAAAAATAATCTTATTGAAAAGCTAAGTACAAGCGTTGGGCAGGAATTTGTGAGCGCAACGTTTTACAGTTTGTAGGAACAGCGTATAAACTCCAGGCTTTTTAGGCAACGCACAGATATTATTATCAAGAAAATAATTTTTGAAAAATTACCTATGGAGTTTTTGTTGTACCCAAATGAATTTTAATAGGTACATTACCAGTTTGGCTTGCAACACGTAAATGAATACGTACAGGAGGCATTGTAAGACGACGGTTGCGCATTGTTTGGCAAATGAGAAGATTGACAAGAGACTGTGTGTCTAATGTTGCTGGAGTATATTTTAAAGCAGTGAGTCTTGTTACTGCATTGTGAAGAGAGCGTAATGAGAGGAAGGATGATTGCTTCAATAATTTTTCTTTTTTATTGGGTGAAGCAAGAGCATTATGTTTCATGATACTATCCTTAACGCGGAATCCAAAAACTTTTAGTAAGCTACAGTGTAGCAGTTAAAATTTGCTTTCTTTAATGTAGAACAAGCATCGAATGCTGCTTTTTTTGATTGAAATCCTACAAACCGTGCACGATAATAACGACGTCCGCTTTTTTCAAACAGTTGCATATGTGAAGATGTCGTTTTTAGAGCGGAATAGGCTATGTTTTTTGCTTTTTGAAGCAGAGTTTGTGCTTGTTCTTGACTTGGAAGTGAACCAATTTGTACAGCCCATCCAGCATTTTGGGATAAAGAAGCTGTAATAATTTTAGTCTCAACGGATATCATTTTCTGAGGATTAGGAGTTGGTATAATCGCTTGGTTTACTGCGGCTATTGCCGTATTGGAATTTTTAGGTTGTTCAGCAAACGCAGTCAACATCGTAGAAATTTCGTCATCGAGATTGGTTGGTTCTGCTTTAATGGAGGGAATAGGAATATTAGCACCAGAGGGCAAGTTATAGTGTACAGAAGCCATCAAATGTCCGTTATTTTTCATCTTGCTGGCTTGTGGCAAATATTGGTTTAATAAGCTGGCCATGTGTTTATCACGTGCGATAGAAGATTTACCCCCCATAACGACAGCAACGATAGAGCGCCCTTCAAGGTGCATCGAAGATGCTAAATTAGAACCTGACATTTGTGTGTATCCTGTCTTAATTCCATCAACACCTTTCATTGTTTTAACGAGCCTATTGTGGCTATTAATGGTATGCCCACGGAAAGTAAAACTTTTTGTTTTGAACAATTTATACTGTTGTGGAAAATGTTTGCGTAGGGCTAGTGATAGGGTTGCCATATCTCGTGCCGTGGAATAATTGCGCACATCTGGGAGTCCTGAAGCATTTGTAAAATTCGTATGAGTCATACCTAGTTTTTTGGCTTTAGCTGTCATCATCCGAGCGAATTTTTTTTCACTGCCACCGAGATATTCGGCAATGGCAGTGGCAACATCATTTGCTGATTTTGTAATAAGAGCTTTTGCTGCTTCTTCGGCAGAAATTGTTTGACCTGCTTTAAAGCCGATTTTTGTTGGTGGGCGCGTTGCTGCGTAAGCTGAGATGGGGATTGGTGTATTGGGCGTCACACGACGCATATGCATAGCTTCAAAAAGCATGTACAATGTCATTATTTTTGTTAAAGAAGCAGGGTAACGCTTTAGCGTTGAATTGGCTTGAAATAAGGTTTTTCCTGTATTCGCATCTATAACGATAGCAGCATATTTATCAGGATAAGCTTCTTGAGGAGTAGCTAATGCCCAAGAGTAAGAAAAGGCTAAAATAATAAAAGCAATTGCTATTTTTTTATAGCACCAGGCAACTTTTTGGCAGTTAATATACACTTGCAGTATCCTATTTCTCCATTATTTACGCTAAAAAAATTTGTAAAGCCCCTTTTTGCAGCTTTTTGATGCAATTTAGATGAATGGTATTACTAATTTATTTACAGAAAATATTTTGGGAATTTTCATATTTGACTTAAATCTTATAATAACAAAGGAAAGTTTGCTTCTTTACACAAACAAGTATTACAATAGTTATGAAAAAACTTAAAATTAAAAAACTATGCTCCATAGGAAACAATAATGGCACAAAAGCTGATAATGAACTCTATAGCGCGTATTATACAGAATGAAAAAGGCAAGAATTGGGACGAAAACAGACAGGATGCTATTATCTTGCCAAAGATGAGAACAAAACTCCAAAAACCTAAGTTATATCATGTGTTCTTACTTAATGATGATTATACCCCTATGAATTTTGTTGTTTTTATTTTAGAATTTTTTTTTCAAAAAAATTTCAAAGAAGCAACGCGTATTATGTTAAATGTTCATCAGAATGGGGTAGGCGAATGTGGAATTTATAGTTATGAAGTTGCTGAAATGAAGATAGTACAAGTTAGGGAGTGTGCCCGTCAAAATGAGCACCCATTACAATGTGTAATGGAATGGAGGTAAGGGATTATGCCATCTTTTACATCAAGTCTTGAAGAAGTTTTGCATCGCGCATTAACAATTGCTACGCAAGCGCGGCATGAATATGCAACATTAGAGCATCTTCTGCTTGCTCTACTCGATGATGTCGATGCAAATTCAGTCATTCAGGCCTGTCAGGTAGATGTAGAAGAATTGCGAGAGCGCTTAACTAACTATATCCAGTCAGAATTGGATGTACAGATTAAAGCAGATGAAGACACAAAGCCAACAACATTTTTCCAGCGCGTTATTCAGCGTGCCGTGATTCATGCTCAATCAGCTGGAAAAGATGAAGTATCGGGTGCAAATGTTCTTGTTGCAATTTTTTCTGAACGTGAAAGCCATGCGGCTTATTTCCTTCAAGAGATGGGAATGACACGCTATGATGCCGTGCGTTTCATTTCACATGGTATCACACGAGATGAAGGATTATCCATGTTACTTGAAGGGCTTGAGGAGCAATTAGATCAGCAAATTTCAGACAGTGATGAAAAGGTCACAAGTGCACTGGCAAATTATTGTATTGATCTTAATTGTAAGGCACGTAATGGAAAAATTGATTTATTAATTGGTCGTGAGATGGAAATCTCACGCATGATTCAGATTTTATGTAGAAGATCAAAAAACAACCCCCTTTTAGTTGGTGATCCTGGGGTTGGAAAAACTGCTATAATTGAAGGACTGGCAAAACGCATTGTTGATGAACAAGTTCCTGAGGTTTTATTAAATACAACAATATTTTCCCTTGATATGGGAGGGCTTGTTGCTGGTACCCGCTATCGTGGCGATTTTGAAGAACGCTTAAAGAAAGTTATTAAAGAATTTGAGCAATATTCAGATGCTATTTTATTTATTGACGAAATCCATACCTTAGTTGGAGCAGGGTCTACATTAGGCGGAAATATGGATGCGGCAAATCTTTTAAAGCCTGCATTATCTTCTGGAATTATTCGCTGTATTGGTTCAACGACTTACAGAGAATATCGCAAAATTTTTGAGCAGGACCGTGCTTTAGAGCGCCGTTTTCAGAAGATTGATGTTAACGAACCTTCTATTGCGGATGCAATTAAGATTTTGCAAGGTCTAAAGCCTTATTTCGAAGATTTTCATCAGATCAAATATACGGATCAGGCAATGAAGGCCTCGGTAGAATTATCTTCACGTTATATGATTGAGCGCCGACTACCTGATAAAGCAATCGATGTTATTGATGAAAGCGGGGCAGCACAAAAGCTTTTGCCAAAAAAACAACGAAAAAAGAGTATAGGCGTTAAAGAAATTGAAGCGACTGTTGCCACTATGGCACGGATTCCACCAAAAGCACTTTCTCGTGATGATCAGAAGGTACTCAGTAAGCTTGAAAGAGCAATTAAACAAGTTGTTTATGGGCAGGACCCAGCAATTTCCGCATTAGTGTCATCAATTAAATTAGCACGGGCAGGATTACGTGAACCAGATAAACCAATAGGAAATTATTTGTTTTCTGGACCAACGGGGGTAGGAAAAACTGAGGTTGCAAAACAACTTGCATCTTCTTTAGGCGTTGAGCTGTTGCGTTTTGATATGTCAGAATATATGGAACGGCATACTGTAGCACGTTTAATCGGTGCTCCTCCAGGTTATATAGGATTTGATCAAGGAGGACTTCTTACAGATGCTGTTGATCAAAATCCTCATGCCGTTTTATTGCTGGATGAAATTGAAAAAGCGCATCCAGAGTTGTTTAATATTTTATTGCAAGTCATGGATTATGGTAAATTAACAGATCATAATGGCAAAAAAATTGATTTTCGTAATATCATTTTAATTATGACGACCAATGCCGGTGCATCAGATATGGCAAAATCAGTGATCGGATTTGGAAAAGTGCATCGCGATGGGGATGATATTGAAGCAATTAATCGACTTTTTACACCGGAATTTCGTAACCGGCTAGATGCCATTATTCCGTTTGCTCCTTTATCTCAGTTTATTATCAATCAGATTGTGCAAAAATTTATTTTTCAACTTGAAGCACAATTAGCTGAGCGGGGTGTTTGTTTTGAGTTAAGTCCTTCTGCAATGATTTGGCTTGCCAATAAAGGATACGATTCTCAGATGGGCGCACGCCCGTTGAGCCGTGTTATTCAAGAACATATTAAGAAGCCATTGGCTGACGAAATTTTATTTGGAAAGTTGCGCAATGGTGGCATGGTTCGCGTATCGACACAAAAAATAAACGGCGAAAAAGAGAGGTTGCAGTTACAAATTTCCTCTTCTCATCTGTCTGTTGCTGCAAAGAACAATAAAACAACAGATTTTACTAAAAAGCGTCTGAAGAAAAAAAGTTCAACAACTTGAGAATGCTTTAAAGAGCAGAACGAATTTTTTTTGCGTTCTCTTCAAGTATTTCTGTAGGCGTGATAACGTTATTATGAGGGGTAAGCTCTATTCCTTCCATACGTGGTATAACGTGGAAATGGAGATGATAAACAGTTTGTTTACTCGCCGCTTCATTAAATTGCATGACTGTTATACCATCTGCTTGAAAAGCTTTTTTGACAGCATTGGCAATTTTTTGCACGGCTTTAATAACTGGAAACAATGTTTCAGTGTCCGCATCCAGTAAGTTTCTAGAGCCTTTTCGGGGAATAACGAGGGTATGACCTGGTGCTTGTGGCATGATATCCATAAATGCAATGACATCTTCATCTTCATAGACACGAACAGAAGGGATTTCATTGCGAATCAGTTTAGCAAAAATGTTGTTATTGTCATAAGCTTGTTTCATATCAATAGCTCCTTTTACCCGTTTTTATTTGGCACTTTAATTTCAAAACTAAAGAAAGCGAAGGCTGGTAGAGTATTAAAAAAGAAAAATTTTGCATTTAAGTTTGTCTTTTATGGAGATACGTTAACATGAATGAAGATTTAGACTTCTATGATAGCTTCAACTTCTACGGGAACATTCATAGGAAGAGAGGCAACACCTATAGCAGAACGGACATGCTTTCCAGATTCACCAAGAATATTGACAAGTAAATCAGAAGCTCCATTGGCGATAAGAGGAATATCAGTAAAATAAGGATCTACAGCAACAAAAACGGTGATTTTTATCACGCGTTTTATTTTCGTTAAATCACCGAGAGCTGCCTTGATTTGTGCAAGAATGTTGAGTGCACAAACTTCGGCTGCTTTTGTTGCTTGTTCGGCATTAACGGTTGTACCAACTTTACCGATTGCTATTGGTTTTCCATCAACAAGAGGGAGTTGTCCAGAAATAAAAAGTTGGTTACCGCTTTGTGAGGTGGTTACGTAATTGGCAATGGGTTGTGCTGCTTGAGGAAGAGTCATTCCTCGTTCGTTAAGGTAGATTTCAATGGCATTGGTCATAATTTTAACTCCATAGCTTTCTAACGAATATATCCATTGCATAAACTATTTTTTGATTTAAGGAAATGTGTGGTTAATTAAGAAGCGAGCCTTTTTTGCCTTATTGTATGATGTTATGCAACGGGGATAGAATTGGAAGTTGGGAATGATCAGATCGTTATTTATAATAATTTTATATGTTGTTTTTTTATGTACTGCGAGAGCTGAAGAGTCTATTTTTATTGCACCTCACCGAGCGATTTATGATTTTCAGCTTGATAGTGTTTCTCATGAAATGACAATTTCGGGGATGACGGGGCGAATGGTTTACGAGCTAACGGGTTCAGCATGTCAGGGCTATACCACACGTTTTCGTTTTATCAGCCGTACCCATATGGAAGATATGCCAGTGCGTTTAACGGATCAACAAACGACGAGTTATGAAACGGGTGATAGTCGTACATTTCATTTTAATGTTACAGATCAAGTCGGACAAGAGATTGTACATCGCACCGAAGGAGTAGCTGAGCGGATTCAAGATGGCATTATGGTGAAACTAAAAAAGCCAAAGGAAAAAGAATATAAACTTGCAGTTGCTGAGTTTCCAATTATGCAACTAAAGAATATTATACGTAATGCAAAAACAGGACGCCATTTTTATAATGTTACTGTATTTGATGGAACAGATAAAGCAGACAAAGTGATTAAAGAAAGTATTGTTATTGGAGAAAAGACGCTGCCGCACTCTGATGCTGAAACAAAAAAAATGGGAAAATTGGATGAAGAGGAGTCTTGGCCTGTTACAATTTCTTATTTTGATGATATGGAGAAAAAAGATGGTTTGCCAGTCTATCGTACCAGTTTTCTCTTATATGAAAATGGTGTTATGCATGATCTTCGTATCGATTATGGGACTTTTGCGGTGCGTGCTAAGTTGAACAGTCTTGAATTCCTTGAGACTGGAAAGGATTTTAATCAATGTGAAAATTAAAGAGTTGTAGAAAATAGCTTGAAAAAGAATCAAATATTAGTATGTTTACATTATTCCACACGCGGAGTTTGGGTGTTTACTAGAAAGAAGAGTAAGCGTCCGCCGGTAGTAGGGTTCACCTACTTTTTCCGCGGAGGTTAAACCGGAAAGGATAAATTATGGCACTACCAGATTTTACTATGCACCAGCTTTTGGAAGCAGGTGTTCACTTTGGTCACCAGACACATCGCTGGAACCCAAAGATGACTCCCTATATTTACGGTCAGCGTAATAATATTCATATTATTGATCTTGCTCAGACTGTTCCTCTTTTGCATCAAGCACTTAAACTTGTTTCAGATACCGTTGCGCGTGGTGGCCGCATTCTTTTTGTTGGCACTAAAAGACAGGCATCTGAGATTATTGCTGATGCTGCGAATCGTTCGGCACAATATTATGTTAATGCGCGTTGGCTTGGTGGCATGCTCACAAACTGGAAAACGATTTCCCATTCGATACACCGTTTGCGTAAGCTGGATAAAATTCTCGCTTCTGAAGCACAGGGGTTTACCAAAAAAGAACGTTTAAATCTTGAACGAGATCGTGAAAAACTTAATCGTGCACTTGGTGGTATTAAGGATATGGGATCTGTTCCGGATCTTATATTTGTTATCGATACGAATAAAGAGAATATCGCGCTCCAAGAAGCGAAACGTTTAGGCATCCCAGTTATTGCTATTATTGATACCAACTGCGATCCTGATAACGTTACCTATCCGATTCCGGGTAATGATGATGCGTCGCGTGCAATTTCTCTTTATTGCGATCTTTTTGCTCGTGCAGCTCTTGATGGTATTGCACGTCAACAAGGGGCAATGGGTATTGATTTGGGAGCTCAAGCTGATACGCCTGTGGAATCCGTTTTGGAGAATGAGGTTCCAGTTTCCGAGTAGTATTTAAAACGCCCGTTTGAGATGGTTGTTTTCTAAAGAAAAGGTTATAAGCGTGCGTAGAATTTTCTTTTAGCGCGCTTTCATCATTACAGAATAAAGAGGAAGACATGAGCATTACTGCTGCACAAGTGAAAGAACTTCGGGAATTATCAGGCGCTGGTATGATGGACTGTAAGACAGCATTGGCAGAGACCAATGGTGATATGGAAGCTGCTGTTGATTGGCTTCGTAAAAAGGGGATAGCCAAAGCAGATAAAAAAGCTGGTCGTACGGCTGCTGAGGGATTAATTGGAATTGCATCAAAAGATTCAAGTGCAGTTTTGGTTGAAATTAATTCTGAAACAGATTTTGTAGCGCGTAACGATGTCTTCCAAGACATAGTGCGCAATGTAGCAACCGCTGCTTTAGGTGTCCAGGGTGGTGTTGATTCTGTTTCTGCGTCTCTTTACCCTGGTTCTGATAAGAATGTGGAGACTACAATTAAAGATGCGATTGGTACCATTGGCGAGAATATGACATTTCGGCGCTCTGCTAAACTCTCTGTTGAGAATGGTGTTGTTGCTACTTATATACATAATAGTGTCGCTGATGGTCTTGGTAAGCTTGGTGTTTTGGTTGCTATTGAGACTACAGGGAATAAGGAGGCTGCTGCAGCTTTTGGTCGGCAAGTTGCAATGCATATTGCTGCAACTAATCCATTGGCGCTAACAGCTGAAGATGTTGATGCTAGCGCTATTGAGCGTGAAAAAGCGATTTTTTCAGATCAAGCGCGTCAATCTGGAAAACCTGAAAATATCATTGAGAAAATGGTGGAAGGACGTATGCGTAAGTTTTTTGAAGAGGTTGTTTTACTTTATCAGGCTTTTGTTATGAATCCTGATATGACTGTTGAAGCCGCTTTAAAGGATGCTGAAAAATCAATTGGTGCGCCAGCAAAAATAACAGGCTTTGTTCGTTTTGCACTAGGAGAGGGGGTAGAAAAAGAGGAGACTGATTTTGCTGCAGAAGTTGCAGCAGCTGCAAAGGGTTAGCTCTTTAAAATGCGTATTAGAGGTTTTAAATTATAGTATCGATTATAAACACTGATATAAAAATATGATTATGGAGAGGGCGTCACGGAATAATGTGGTGCCCTTAATATGTCGAAAGCAAAATAAATGTGCTTTTGGGGAGATTATCAATGATATTAACACCAAAATATAAGCGTATCCTTTTAAAGGTTTCTGGTGAAGCCCTTATGGGGGGGCAGAGCTTTGGAATTGATGTTTCCGTTGCAGATCGTATTGCCTCTGATATTGCTGAAGTGCGGGCGATGGAGGTAGAAGTTGCTATTGTTATAGGTGGGGGAAACATTTTCCGTGGAGTTGCTGTTGCTTCACATGGGGGGGATCGTGTGACGGGTGATCACATGGGAATGCTTGCAACTGCTATTAATTCTTTAGCATTGCGAACATCATTGACAAAATTAGGGATTGAAACGGTTGTGTTGTCTGCAATTGCCATGCCGCAAATTTGTGAAAGTTTTTCACAACGTAAAGCGATAGGTTATATGAATCAAGGGAAGGTTGTTATTTTTGCTGGTGGTACGGGTAATCCATTTTTTACCACTGATTCTGCTGCGACTTTACGCGCTGCAGAAATTGGTGCAGATGTTCTTTTAAAAGGGACACAAGTAGATGGTATTTATTCTGCAGATCCCAAAATAGATCCTACAGCTAAGCGTTTTGATCAATTGACACATGTTGAAATTCTACAATGGGGGTTATCTGTTATGGATACAACGGCCGTTACTTTAGCACGCGAGAATAATGTACCAATTATTGTGTATTCTATTCATGAAAAAGGTGGTTTAGCTAAGGTATTAAATGGAACGGGACGGTTTACAATAGTATCAGAATAAGAGTAAGCTTCAAAGCATAATTGAAGGAGACAGAGATATGAATGTTGCATCGATTATGGACGATCTGAAACGCCGCATGGATGGCGCTATTTCCGCTTTTAAACATGAATTAGGTGGTTTGCGGACTGGACGCGCCTCTACCAGTTTATTAGAGCCGTTAACAGTTGAAGCTTATGGTTCTGTTGTACATATAAATCAAGTTGCAAATATTTCTGTTCCAGAACCGCGGATGCTTTCCGTCTCTGTGTGGGATAAAACGATGGTAGGAGCTGTGGAACGTGCTATTCGTGATTCTGGACTTGGTTTAAATCCCATCACTGACGGTACGAATTTACGTATTCCTTTACCTGAATTAAATGAAGAGCGTCGTAAAGAACTTGTAAAAATTGCACATCAATATGCAGAACAAGCTCGTGTTGCTACCCGTCATGTGCGCCGAGATGGTATGGATAATTTAAAAAAACTAGAAAAAGAAGGTGAAATTGGTCAAGATGAAGCCCATGGCTTGTCTGATAAAGTTCAGAAACTTACAGATGAGACGATTGCTGATATTGATAAAATTTTATCTGTGAAAGAAACTGAAATTATGCACGTTTAAGGCGACTTAAAAAAAACTATCTCTTTACTGTCGTGTAATATCTTTTGATAGGTAAGAAAAGAGAAGCTTGTATGTCGTTGATAGCAGCACAGGGAAGCGCAATTATATACTGTAAAGATAAGATTGCTTTGAAGTGGTAGATATTTAAAATTCTTTATTTGTGCGTTGCATGAAGTTTTCTGCTGATACACTTATCTTGAATAAGACAATGTAATAAAGATTTTTATTACATTGTCTGATGAAAGTGTTTTCATGATTGGGGTGGCAGATCTTCTATAGAAGCCTTTGGAAAAGAGGTAGCACAAAGGGTAATGCGTTGATTATTGCTTTTTATTATGAGAGATACGATAGTATTGGCGCAATCGTTGTTTTAAGCGATTTGTTTTTAGATGACGTGTAATTTGTTAGAAAAATGCTTTTATGCAAAAAAATAGCAGACCTCTACTAAAATTGACATACATAGCAGCGGATTCTTATTCTAAAGGTTGATTGTCATTTTTGAAAATATATTTTAAAGATTGATCTTGAGACTTACTTTTTTGCCTATTTTCACTGATTATTGCTCTTAAAGTGCCATCTTGGTATATTGGGTCGTTTATGATAAATTGTAGAAAAAATGCAAAGGTATGAATATAGACATGCTGTGTAGTAAAGTTTCTTGCATATGCCAATTTTTAAATTTGTCTTTTTTATTATTTGGATGTTGTTTTGTCTAATCTTATTTATCGTATTCTGACTGCTTTTGTTTTTGGTATTATTGCTTTATCTTTAACGTGGTTTGGAGGAACTTTATTTTTTTTGTTTGTATGGGTTATCGGTAGTTTTATTCTTTATGAATGGATTAGTATCACTAGAGAGAAATGGCGGGGCTCACAAAAAATATTAGCAAGTATTTTTTATTTGGTTTTTGGCTTTTTTTTACTTTCGGGTGTATCAGCTTTATTCATTTTTTGTCTTTTGATAGTTTTGGCAACAGTGTTAGCTATTGGGCCCATAGAAAAGAGTGGTTGGGTTTTTTTTGGTTTTTTATATGCATCTTTTCCAGTTGTGGCTTTATCCTTTTTACGAGGATATGAAACGTTAGGTTTTCAGGTTGTTATCTTTTTGTTTACGATAGTATGGGGAACAGATATTGCCGGTTATTTTAGCGGACGTACAGTTGGTGGACCTAAATTAGCCCCCAAATTTTCTCCTAATAAGACATGGGCAGGAGCAATTGGTGGTACGTTTATTGGATTTTCTGGCGGTATATTGGTTGCTTTTCGTTTTTTCGAGGTAAATTTAACGAGTTTTTTTATACCGTTCCTTGTACTTATTTTATCCATTTTTTCGCAATTGAGTGATTTAGGGCAATCATGGTTCAAAAGACACTTTTCTGTTAAAGATTCCAGTTCATTATTACCTGGTCACGGTGGATTTATGGACCGTATGGATGGCTTGGTAGGGGCTGCGGTTCTTCTTTACTTAATTGGTTCGTTTATGTCTGGTATGGATACACCCTTTAATCTCTTTGGTATGATTTAATGAGGAGGAGATATTTTGGAACTTTTAAATCATATATTCACCGTAGGTGACTTGCTTTTAAGAAGTTTGAGTATTTTTTTTATTGTTATGATGATTATTTTTGTGCACGAAATGGGGCATTATCTTATTGGTCGGTGGTGCGGTATTAAGGCGTCTGCTTTTTCGCTTGGGTTTGGTCCCCCAATATTAGGCTATACAGACAAGCGTGGTACACGGTGGCGTTTAGCGCTTATACCCTTAGGAGGTTACGTGAAATTTGTTGGGGATGGGGATGATGTGTCATCATTCCAGTCCTCTCCGACTGTTGAGGGTTCATTGGCTAATGCGCATGCTTGGAAGAGAGCTCTCACGATTTTTGCTGGTCCCTTATTCAATTTTCTTTTCGCCATTGTGATTTTAACATTTTTTTTCTTTATTCATGGTCGTGTTACCATTGAGCCTGTTGTTGGGTCTTTGGTAAAAGATTCTCCTGCTTTTCAGGCAGATTTAAGATTAGGTGATCGTTTTATTGAAATGGATGGTCGCAAAGTTGAAAGTTTTGAAGATTTGATGAACTATGTGACTTTGTATGGTAAAAATCCTATAGAATTTAAAATAGAGCGCATGGGGCGTGTGTTTACGACGGTAATTACACCCGAAGTAATCGAACAAAATGACAGATTTGGTAATAGGACTCAAGGTAACATAATAGGTATAGGGGCTCCCATTGATCCTGATAATCCTACGCGTTTAGATCCAGCTTATATAAAACATATTCGTTATGGTTTTGTAAAAGCTGTAAGAAAATCGATAGAACGTACCACATTTATTGTTACCCAAACAATTTTTTTTATAAGTCGTTTAATAGGGGGAAAAGAAGATCACTGTGGAATAAGTGGGCCTTCAAGGATTGCTAAAATTGCTTGGAAATTAAGTGAAACAGGTTTTGTCTCTTTGTTGAATTTTATGGCTTTTCTTTCAATAAGTATTGGACTTATTAACCTTTTTCCAATTCCGCCACTTGATGGTGGGCACTTGGTATTTCACGTATTTGAGGTCATTACGGGAAGATCGGTATCTACTAAAATTCAAGAGATTATTTTTCGGTTAGGTTTTTTTGTTCTCCTCCTCTTTATGACCTTTGCGATCTTTAATGATTATTTTTGTTGGTTTAATTAATTAAATTATGGAAAACATTTCATAAATTGGGTAATAATAGAGAGAATAAATTGAAGGTCGTTTACCATGTCCGCAAAATATTGTGGCATCGTTTGCTATAATCAGTAATTAAGGGATAATAAAGTCTCGCTGTGAAAAAGAATTATTATGGCGGTTCGCTTTTTGAGGCATCATGTCCAGGGAATAAGAGTAAGGTAAAAAAGCCAATGAGTACGAATTCGAAGTTTTTAAATGCAGCATCTGTATTGGTATTAGGTATGAGAGTGATCGCTCCTGCAGTAGCCTTTATGTCAATTGCGATGATTGGAGAAGTACAGGCATCTGTGGTCCGTTCTGTTGAGGTTCGCGGGAATAAATTTGTAAGCGCGCAGGCCGTTCGAGACAATATAGGCATTAAAGCTGGGCAGAGTTTTTCTAGTGGCGATGTTGATGCTGCGGTGAAGCGTCTTTTTGGACTAGGCTTATTTTATGATGTGAAAATAAATCAGGTTAGCGATAAACTGATGGTTTTTGTTAAGGAATATGAAATAGTTAATCAGGTGTTATTTCAGGGAAATAAATCTCTTAAAGATGCTGATCTTAAACGATTTATTTCTTTAAAGCCGAATGAACCTTTCAGTTCTGCTAAGCTTTCAGCAGATGTTAATACGATTCGTGAAGCTTATAAAACTGTTGGTCGTAATAATGTCGCTGTTACAGTTCAGACCATTAACTTGGGGAAAGGACGTGTAAATGTGGTGTTTAATGTTGTTGAAGGACGAAAAACAAAGATTGGAGACATTGTTTTTAAAGGGAATCATGCTTTTGCAAGTCGCCGTTTGCGTGATGTGATTTCAACAAAGTCTTCGGGAATGTTCTCAATGCTCTTGGGGGGGGATGTTTATAGTGAAGAACGTTTAGCTGCTGATGAAGAAGCGCTTCGTCGCTTTTATTATAATCGTGGCTATGCTGATTTTCGTGTTATTTCTTCTCAAGCAACTTTTGATCAAGCAAGTAATACATATAAAATTTATTTTGTTCTTGATGAGGGTGTTCGCTATAAAATTAGTGATATTCAGATTGAAAGCGATATTGATGGGATTGATGTTCAAAAGGTAAAGGGGCTTCTTAAAACTCGGTCGGGTGATATTTACAGCGCAGAAGATATTGAACAGTCTGTTGCAATTATCAATAATAAAGCTGCTGATTCGGGATATGCTTTTGCTAAAGTTGAGCCACGGGGCAATCGTAATTTGGCAAATCATACAATTTCGATCTCATATAACATCGAACAGGGACAACGCGCTTATATTCAACGTATTGAAATACGTGGTAATGACAAGACACGCGACTATGTCATTCGTCGTGAGATTGATTTAAATGAGGGGGATGCCTACAATCAAACCTTAGTGCAGCGGGCAAAACGTCGTTTAGAAAATTTAGGTTTTTTTAAAGCCGTTAATATTTCAATGGTTCCTACAGATCAGTCTGATCAGGTTACCTTAGTGATAGATGTTGTTGAGGCTCCAACAGGAGATCTTTCTTTGTCTGGTGGATACACAACGGGTGGTACAAGTCCTGGTATGTCTCTTGAAGTGTCTGTTACCGAACGCAATCTTGGAGGACGAGGTCAGTATGTTCGTTTAGGATTAGGGGCTGGGCAAGAAAAATCCCGTAATTACAATTTGTCGTTTGTTGATCCTTATTTCTTGGGATATCGTTTGTCTGCAGGTGTTGATATTTTCCGTAGTACTTATCGTGCTGATAAGGCATATGATGTACGCCAAACCGGTGGATCACTTCGATTCTCCGTCCCCATTAATGATCAATTATCTGCTAATTTGGCTTATTCTTATGTTCAGGAAGAATATGATTTTGGTAAAGAGTATGACTTAAATAAAGAGTCAGACATAAGAGAATTATATGGAAAGTATTCTGGTGCGATTGTTCAAGCAGCAAAACAAAGCCCTTGGAAGCGCTCATCAATTAGTTATGGTTTTACCTATAATACTATTGACGATATGAAAAATCCTCATGATGGATGGTACGCGCGTGTTACTCAAGAGTATGCGGGACTTGGCGGGCGTGCAAAATTCTTAAAGACAACTGGTAAAGCAATGATGTATAAAACATTGTCTGAACAGATGGATCTTGTCGGTTTATTTTCCTTTGGTGGGGGCTATATCCACGAAATAGGCAAAGATGGTGTTCGTATCTTTGATATGTTTAAAATAAATTCTGATATGATTCGAGGCTTCAAATACAATGGAATAGGTCCGCGTCAGGTTTCCAATAAGGGTGAGGTTTATTTCTTAGGCGGGACGACATATATGAATGCGACTGCTGAAGTACAGTTCCCTATACCTGTTTTTCCTGAAGGGTTAGGATTGCGCGGCGCTTTATTTGCAGATGTTGCAACACTCTATGGAAATAATTATCGACCTGTTTTTGAAGGTGAGCCCCCCGTTACACATACGAAAAGTGCTTGGCGTTCATCTGCTGGTGTGAGTTTAATGTGGGATTCACCGTTTGGTCCTTTGCGTTTTGATTATGCTTGGCCGATAAAGAAACAGGAAGGTGATCGTTTGCAGAAATTAAATTTTGGTATTTCTACAAAATTCTGATTTGAATTTTCTTTAGAGGCAAAATTGGAGAAAATGGATTAGGCTGGGAGAGAAAGTGTTTTGATGGCGGATACATTTTTTTTTACGCCGTCCCGGCGATTGACGGTTGCTAATGTTGCGGAGTTGACAGGGGCAAAACTTCTTAATCCAGAGTTTTCTAATACAGTGATCAATACTCTTTCTTCACTTGAGAGTGCGGTGGAGGGGTCTCTTGTGTTCGTAGAGAATCGAAAGTTTTCTGATGCTCTGATAGGGAGTTCTGCTGTAGCCGTTTTTTGTACGAATGAAGTTGTTTTTAAAGTTCCTGAAACTATGGCCATTTTGGTTACCTCTACACCACAGCGTGATTTTGCTCAGATTGGGCGTATTTTATTTCCGGATTCTGTCAAGCCAATGCCGTGGTTTGGACTGAAAGAAATTTCTCCGTATGCGCATATTCACCCAACTGCTAAATTTGCGCATGATGTATGTATTGAAGCGGGAGCTGTTATCGGTCGAAATGTGGAGATTGGTGCTGGAACTCTTATTTCATCTACAGCTGTTATAGGTGAAAATTGTCGTATTGGGCGTGACTGTTATATCGGTCCAAAGGTAACAATTCAGTATTCTTTAATAGGTGATAGAGTTCAGCTTTATCCTGGTGTTTGTATTGGGCAAGATGGTTTTGGTTATGTTGGGAGTGTTTCTGGAATTGAAAAAGTTCCACAACTGGGTCGTGTGATTATCGAAGATGGTGTAGAAATCGGTGCAAACACAACGATTGATCGTGGGACATTTGAAGATACCATTATTGGTGAAGGAAGCAAAATTGATAATCTTGTCCAGATTGCACACAATGTAAAGATTGGTCGCTATTGCCTTATTGCTGCGCAATGCGGGATTGCTGGAAGTACATCAATAGGTGATATGTCTCAACTTGGCGGAAGTGTTGGAGTGGCAGATCATATTGCAATCGGTAAATGTGTTCAAATTGCTGCTGGTAGTGGTGTTATGAATGACATTCCTGATGGAGAAAAATGGGGAGGTAGTCCAGCGCGGCCATTTAAGCAGTGGTTTAGAGAAGTAGCGGCATTGCGTAATATTGGCAAAGTGAGAAAGGAGAAACGCTAATATGATCAACAGCGGAGAGATGAGAAATTTGGAGGCTGTAGATATTGAAAAATTGCTCTCAATATTACCGCATCGTTATCCGTTTTTATTGATTGATCGTATTGTTGATATTGATGGTGAACAACAGGCTATTGGTATTAAAAATATAACGATTAACGAGCCACATTTTACAGGACATTTTCCTGCAAAGCCTGTTATGCCTGGAGTATTGATTTTAGAGGCTATGGCGCAAACAGCAGGAGCTATTTCACTTTTACAATTAGGGAATGCGCAAGCGAATTTGGTTTATCTTATGACTGTTGATAATGCGAAATTTCGTAAGCCTGTTGTGCCTGGTGATCAGCTCAAGATTTATGTTCAACTTTTAAAAAAGAGAGCTGGTATGAGGCGTTTTTCGTGTGTTGCAAAAGTAGAAGATATTCGCGTCGCTGAAGCGGAAATTGCTGCGATGATTATAGAAGAAGAGTAAACGAGATTAATAGGAATTTAATAATGTCCGGTACGAAAATTCATCCAACGGCTCTTGTGGAAAAGGGAGCGCAGCTTGGTGAGAATGTACAAGTTGGGCCGTTTTGTCATATTAGTTCAGAGGCTGTTATTGGTGATGGATGCAGTTTGATGAGTCATGTTGTGATAATGGGCGACACAACATTAGGTGCTAATAGTAAAGTATTTTCACATGCAGTCTTAGGAGCAGAGCCGCAAAATAGTAAACATAAGGGAGGTCATACAACCCTTTCTATTGGTAAAAATTGTATGATTCGTGAAGGCGTAACAATGCATAGGGGCTCGGATTCGAGTGTGGGGATGACTATTGTGGGTGATTATTGTCAGTTTTTTTGTTATGCGCATATTGCTCATGATTGTCATGTGGGAAATCATGTAACATTTGCCAATAATGTGATGATCGCTGGTCATGTTACTGTTGGCGATTATGTTATTATTGGTGGTGGTGCTGCTGTTCACCAATTTGTTCGTGTTGGGCATCATGCATTTATTGGCGGTGTATCTGCATTGGTGGGTGATCTCATTCCCTATGGAACAGCTGTTGGTGTGCAGGCAAAATTAGCAGGGTTAAATATCATTGGTATGAAACGCGCAGGCTTTGAACGTAAAGATATTCACGCATTACGCCATGCTGTTGCTATGCTTTTTGATCATAGCAAGCCGTTTAAAGAGCGTGTTAGCGATGTTTCTACTTTCTATTCTACTTCTCAATCTGTTGTTGATGTCGTTAATTTTATTAAAGAAGAAGGAAAACGTTTTTATTGTACACCCAAATTTGAAGGTGATATAATAAAAGAAAATAAGGATTAAAAATGCCTGTCTCTTGTGCCAGAAGTTTTCTTTCCGGGCGCACCGCTATTATAGCAGGAAATGGTGTTTTACCTATCACTGTTGCCGAAGCACTTGAAAAATACGGACAAAGTCCTTTTCTTGTCCTGTTGCGGAATGAGGCGAACTCTGTGCTTTGTCGCTATGAGCATTGCGAGTTGTCCATTGTGGAGTTAGCAAAACTCATTAAAATCTTAAAAGCAGCTGAAATTTGTAATATTGTGTTGGCAGGTGGTGTGAAAAGGCGACCACTTCTTACAGAATTGCGACTCGATTGGACAACACTTTTAGCTCTTCCTAAGTTAATCGGTGCTTTGAGAGGTGGGGATGATGCATTATTAAAAGCTTTTATACGCGTTGTGGAAGCGCATGGTTTTCGTGTTATTGGTGCTCATGAAATTGTACCAGATCTTTTAGCACCAGCAGAATTTGATTTAACATTACGGCGGGCTACGAAAAAGGAAAAAAAAGATATTTTCTTAGCAGTAAAAGCCGCAAAGCTGTTAGGTCAATTAGATATTGGGCAAGCTGCAGTAGCTGTCAATGGAAGGGTGATTGCGCTAGAGGGAGCAGAGGGAACCGATAATATGCTGCGGCGGGTTTATGAAATGCGAAAAAGAGAGCAAATTCCACCTAAAGGTGGTGTTCTTGTTAAATGTGCAAAACCACAACAAGATCATCGTGTTGATTTACCATCAATTGGGCCAGCAACAATAATGAATATTGCAAAAAGTGGATTGTCTGGCATTGCGGTGGAAGCCAATAAAAGTCTTATATTATCAGTAAAAACAACAATAGAAAAAGCAAACAAATATTCCTTGTTTATAGAAACATTTGAAAGGTTTAATCATGAATAATTGTTTCTTAAAAATTGCTGTTATTGCAGGTGAGGAATCTGGAGATTTCCTTGGAGCAGATTTGATTTCTTGTTTAGCACAACAAACAGGAAGCAACATTCATTTGATTGGTGTTGGTGGAAGGAACTTAAAGGCGTTAGGCCTTAAAAGTTTTTTTGATTCTCAAGATATTTCTTTAATCGGTTTGAGGGAAGTATTAAAAAAACTACCACTATTGTTGCGGCATATTCGCAATTTATCTCAATTTATCGCACGAGAGAAACCAGATTGTTTAATTATTATTGACAGTCCGGATTTTACCCATCGTGTTGCAAAAAAGGTGCGTGCTTTAGCGCCTTCTCTTCCTATTATTAAATATGTTGCACCGACTGTTTGGGCATGGCGCCCAGAACGTGCTAAGGCTATGCGCAAATTTGTTGATCATATTTTAGCGGTTTTTCCTTTTGAAGAAAAGGTTATGCATGACTTGGAAGGTCCTCCTACAACTTATGTTGGTCATTCTCTTTTGACACATCCGCCACTTTTGGCTGTTCAAGAAGAAAAAAAACGTCAAGCCGAAAAAAAACACTTGCGTGGTGAAAAAACATCATCATTCACGTTGATTCTTTTGCCAGGATCACGCAATTTAGAAATTCGTTCTTTAATGCCGATTTTTCGAGAAGCCGTAGAAATTCTTACTCAACGTATTCCTCATTTACGTATTATTCTACCAACTTTACCACATTTGCAGGATGCGATTCGTGATTTTGTACAGAGTTGGAAAAACACAGTAGACGTTGTTGTTGGTGAAGATGAAAAATGGCATGCTTTTGCACAAGCAGATGTTGCACTTGCGGCACATGGAACAGTTTCACTGGAATTGGCATTAGCAAAAATTCCCATGCTTCATTGCTATAAACTTGATTTTTTTTCTAAATTATTTCTTTTGCCCAAAATAACGATATGGACTGCTGCTCTTCCGAATATTATTGCTGATAAGCCTATTATGCCGGAATATTTTAACGAATTTCTACACCCAGGCATGTTAGCAAGGCAGATAGAACAGCTTTTGTATAATCCTTTATTACGACAAGCACAACTTGATGCTTTTGAGATAGTGGAACAGAAAATGAAAACTGAAGTCCCATCGGGAGTTATTGGTGCCCAAACAATTATTCGTCTTCTCGAAAAACAAAATACTTAGGATTGTGCAGGTAAAACAATATTGATGGTTAATGTTTAATTTTAGCAAGAAACGCACGAGCACGTTGGCTTTGAGGACTGGTAAAAAATTCGTCAGAAGTTGTATCTTCAATAATTTTTCCATTTTCCAGAAAGAGAATTCTTTCTGAGACTTCACGCGCAAAACCCATTTCGTGTGTTACGCAAAGCATTGTTATACCTGTATCTGCTAACTTGACCATAACTTCTAAAACTTCTCCGACACTTTCTGGATCAAGAGCTGAGGTTGGTTCATCAAAAAGCATGACTTCAGGTTCCATACAAAGTGCACGAGCAATCGCAACACGCTGTTGTTGCCCACCAGAGAGTTGTAAAGGATATTTATAACAATGTTTTTCAATGCCAACATTCGTCAGATAATGCATTGCGCGTTCTTGTGCTTGCTGTTTAGAAAGCCCTTGAACCGTCATAGGTGCTAAAATACAGTTTTGCATAACGCTCATATGAGGAAATAAATTAAAGTTCTGAAAGACCATTCCTATTTTACGGAGAACATTTTTTTGCTGGTATAAGGGTGCAGCATGAATATCAATATTATGGATGCAAATTGAACCTTCTTGAGCTTTTTCTAACTGATTAATACACCGGATCAAAGTTGATTTCCCTGATCCAGAAGGGCCACACAGCACAATGCGCTCACCGGTTTTAACATCAAAATTAATATTATAGAGTACTTGAAAATATCCGTACCATTTATTTAAATTCCGAATAGAAATCACGGGTGTAGCTGTATGGATAGATTTATCATTTTCCAAATTCATCTTGTTGTATTCTTTCATTGATAAATAAATTTATTGATTTAACATTTTGATTTGGTAAGTTTTTTCTGATCAGTTTATTTACCGTAAATATCGGGTGAGACGATATTCGATAAAAACAACAAAACGGTGAATGAGCTCAACAATAAGAAGATACATAAGAGCTGCCCAAACGTAAACTTGAAAATCGAATGTACGTGAATACGTCATTTTGGCAATTCCCATTAAATCATAAATAGTGATGAGTGAGGCAATAGCACTGGATTTTATCATTAAAATTAATTCATTGCCTAGGGGACGTAATGCTACGACCATTGCTTGCGGTAGAATAATTCTGAAAAATGTTACAAAACGACTTAATCCTAATGCTTTGGATGCTTCACGTTGCCCAGTTGTTACAGAGAGAAAACTTCCTTTAAAGATTTCAGATTGATAGGCAGCAGAATTGAGAGCAAAAATAAAAAGACAACAATACCATGCGTTTTGAAAAAACCACCATAGGCCAATCTGTTTCCAGAAGTTGTTCATTGAACCAAGCCCGTAGTAGAAAAGAAAAAGTTGAGCGAGTAAAGGAGAACCACGAAAAAAGTAGACATAAGCCTGTGCAACATATTTAAACAACTTATTCTTTGACAAACGTGCAAATGCGATAAGCATACCAAGAACAAAACCAATAGAACAGGCTATAGAAACAAGCTCAATAGTAACAATAAAGCCCTCAATAAATTTTGGGCCATAACGGTTTAAAAGAGCAGGATTAAAAAGGAAATAAAGCCACTCAGGAATCATCATTCTAGTACCTTTCTATATCCTGCTTGAGTATATTTTTCCAAATAATGAAGGATGGTAGAAAAAAACGCTGAAAATAACAAATAGAGCAAGCATGCAACAAGATAAAACAGCATAGGTTTATCGGTAGCTGCAACCGCTAAATTCGTTTGTCGCATAAGGTCAACAAGTGAAATGGTTGACACGAGGGATGTATCTTTAAGTAAAGTGAGCCAATTATTAGAAAGTCCTGGTAAAGCATTTTGAATAAGCTGAGGAAAAACAATACGAAAAAACGTTGTTGAGCGTGAAAGTCCTAAAGTTTTAGCCGCCTCATATTGACCTTTATCAAATATATTGAATGCTCCAAGCCAAACGTCACAAGAAAAGGCTGCAAGAACCATACTAAGTGCTAAAACACCAGCAACAAAGGCATTGATGCTGAACATTATTTCAATATTAAAATAATCAAGAACAATTTGAATAATATTTTGTAAGCCATAGTAAACTAAAAAGAGAGTTAACAGCTCTGGTAATCCACGGAACACCGATGAAAAGAGGATAGCTATAGTTTTCGCTATCTTAATATCAGAGCGAATCATCACGGCAGCTAGAAGACCTAAAGGAAGTCCTAAAAGCCCGCAGCACAAAGCCAATGATAATGTTATTCCTGCACTAGAAAGTATAACCATACCCCATCCACCATTGCTAAATGATAGCAATGCTAAATTTTCAATCATTCTTGTGTTCCTTATAAAGAATTAGATAATATTTTTAGTAATAAACAGTTTGACGAATTTTAGTTCGGATTGATATTTAATAAACATCAGATGTAAAATATTTTTTTATAATTTTATCATAAGTTCCGTCCGAACGGATATCCTTTAACGCCTTATTAAACTGACTTTTAAGACCATTATTATTTTGACGTATGGCAATTGCAATAGGAAATTTTGTGTCTTCCAGAGTTCCCAATAGTTTGCAGCAATCTTTTCCTTCATTTTTGAGCCAGTTTAATGCTTGTAGTTTATCTACGATAATCCCTTCAACACGACGGTTTAAAAGATCACGATTAACTTCTATTGTTGTAGGATAGAGTTTAATATTTATTCCTTCAGAGGCATAATGATCTTCTGCATAGGCAGCTTGTGTTGTATTTGATTGTACGCCAAGATTTTTTCCCTTAAAAGCCTCTGCTGATATTTCTTTAATTTCCGAATCTTTTGTAACAATTAGAGCGAGTTCTGTGTTATAATAAGGGGCTGTGAAATCAATCCTTTGTAAGCGCTCTTCTGTGAGAGCAAGAGAAGCAATAATAGCATCGTATTTCTTTGCAAGAAGACCAGGGATCATTCCCTCAAAGTCTTGCGTAACGATGGTACATTCAATATTCATCTTTTCACAAAGTGCATAAGATATATCAACGTCAAAACCTTGGAGTTTGTTGTTTGAGTCCATGTAGCTAAATGGAGGGTAGGAACCTTCACTTGCAATTTTTAGTGTTTGAGTATGAGCCGATTGGGTGAACAGTGTTGCAGTTATTATAAGAGCGACTGCTAATAATTTCATTATGTTCTCCTATTGGATAAGCGGGGAAGTATAAGATAGTCATGTATTCTATAATCTGCAAACTTTTCTAGGAGCAATGCAAAAATTTATTGTTATTCGTTTTTCTATCATGATGATGAAGAGCATTATCAAAAAATAATATTTATTTTATCAAGTATGGGGCTGCTCAATACAGAAAAGAAATAATTATTTCATTGATCATATTTCCTGGTTATTCTATTTATAATGAGTTTTTTTCGTCATTTTTTTGAAAGAGTACAGGATTTGGCTTTGAAAAAGATTATTGAATTTAAGCATGAAAAATTTAATTCTCAGAAAGATAAAATATCGCTCTCATTATTAATATTGTGAGATACCTTAGATATCGAGAAATATATAAAGATAGCTCTTTTAATTAATGCGAATATTCATCTCCTTTTAAAATGACAAAAATTCTAACTTTTCAATCATTATCTTGCGTCATTTATAAAGAGTTATGATAATATTTTTTAAGAAATAGACCGTCTATTAAATTTCCGTTTGTATTGATATTTAGTAAATATCGAATGCAAAATATTTTTTCATAATTTTTTCATAAGTTCCGTCTAAACGGATCGCTTTTATCGCTTCATTGAATTTACTTTTCAAATCATGATTGTTTTGACGTATTGCAATGGCAATAGGAAATTTTGTTTCTTCCAAAGTTCCTAGCAGTTGGCAGCAGTCTTCTCCTTCATTGTTAAGCCAGTTTAGAGCGTGTATTTTATCAACGATAATTCCTTCAACACGACGACTTAAAAGATCACGATTAACTTCTATTGTTGTAGGATAGAGTTTAATGTTTGCTCCTTCAGAGGCATAATGATCTTCTGCATAGGCCGCCTGTGTTGAATTTGATTGTGCACCCAGATTTTTTCCCTTAAAAGCTTCTGCCGAGATTTCTTTAATGTCTGAATCTTTTCTAACAATGATAGCGAGTACCGTGTTATAGTAAGGGGCTGTGAAGTCAATTTTTTGTAAGCGCTCTTGTGTTGGAGCAAGAGAAGAAATAATAGCATCATATTTTTTTGCAAGAAGACCAGGGATCATTCCCTCAAAGTCTTGCGTAACGATAGTACATTCAACATTCATTTTTTTACAAAGTGCATAAGATATATCAATATCAAACCCTTTGAGTTCGTTATTTGAGTCAATGTAACTAAATGGGGGATAGGAAGCATCACTCGCAATTTTTAGCGTTTGAGCATGAGCAAATTGGGGAAACAGTGTCGCACTTATTATAAGAACGACTGCTAATAATTTCATTATGTTCTCCTATTGGATAAGCGGGGGAGTATAAGATCGTCATGTGTTTTATAATCTGTAAGCTTGTCTGGAGCAATGCAAAAATTTATTATTAGTTTATTTTGCTATTATTACAATGGATGTTCATCAAATAAAGATACTCAATAGAGAGAAAAATAAATATCTCATTGATTATATTGTATAAATTATTTATTGTGAGATGATTTCTCATCATTTTTTCCTAGAATATAAGATTTAGCTTTTAAGAAAGACGAAAAATATCATTCTCGTCATGGTATTGTGAGGTGCTTAGATATTAGAAGAAGTTTTTTTCTCATAAATACGATCTTTTTCTTATAAAAAAATGGTTGAAAACAGGGGGTGAGTAAGAGGAATACTTGATGGGAAGAACGTAGGCATAAAGTAGAGTTTTCTATAGCATTTCATTGGTAATGTATTATTTTGCGTAGGAAAACTTTAAGAGTGCGTTTTATGTTATTTCTTATAGTCTAAAGAAAAATAGCAATTATTTGTATAGAGTTATAAAGAGCACTTTAATTTTTTGTCATGCTTTAGAAGCGCAAGACAGAATTATACGGCTGCTTTTGAGTACGATTGTGTGACAGTGTTTCTAAACCTTTTATGGAATAATAGAAGGCCACTTCATTGAATGGAATGAGGATGTTAAGTTGGACTTTTTTCTTTTATTCTGTAAAAGTTACCAGAAATTTTTCTTCATAATTTTTGTGCTAATATGATAGCTATCAAAAAGAGCTCCAAAATTAGGTTTGCAAAAACACATCTTAAATAGTGTTAGTTCCATTTACAATAAAACCTCAGTTTAGTGAGGCTTTATTGATTGTTTTTTTCTTTAATTCATACGTTTATCGATAGGAACATATTCACGTATGGTATAACCCGTATAGAGTTGGCGAGGACGACCAATCTTTTGAGCAGGATCTTCAATCATTTCTTTCCACTGTGCAACCCAACCAACACTGCGTGCTAATGCAAAAAGAACAGTGAACATTTCGGTTGGAAAGCCTAAAGCTTTTAGTGTGATACCAGAATAGAAATCGACATTGGGATATAATTTTTTCTCTACAAAATATTCATCACTCAGAGCAATTTTTTCAAGTTCTATAGCGATATCAAGAAGTGGATCATCTTGAATGTTCAGTTCTTTTAAAACTTCATGACAGGTTTTTTGCATGATTTTTGCACGTGGATCATAATTTTTATAGACTCGGTGACCAAAACCCATAAGGCGGAAAGGGTCTTTTTTATCTTTTGCACGTGCAATGAATTCAGGAATTCTCTCAACGGAACCTATTTCTTGTAGCATCTTCAAGCATGCTTCATTGGCTCCGCCATGCGCTGGTCCCCAAAGGCATGCGACACCTGCTGCTATACATGCAAATGGATTTGCTCCTGATGACCCTGCAAGACGTACTGTGGATGTAGAAGCATTTTGTTCATGATCAGCATGAAGAATAAAGATTCGATCCATTGCTCTAGTCAGAACAGGGTTGGTTTTATATTCTTCACAAGGAACAGAAAAGCACATACGAAGAAAATTGGCAGCGTAACTAAGATCATTTTTGGGATAAACAAATGCTTGCCCGATACTGTATTTATAGGCCATAGCAGCAAGAGTTGGAACCTTTGAGATAAGACGAACAGAAGCAATCATTCTCTGTTGAGGGTCTGTAATATCAATAGAGTCATGATAAAATGCAGACATAGCTCCAAGACATGCGACCATGACGGCCATAGGATGCGAGTCACGACGAAATCCATGAAAAAAACGTGCGAACTGTTCGTGAACCATCGTGTGCTGCATAATACAACGGTCAAAGTCGTTTTTCTCTTGTTTTGTTGGGAGTTCACCATAGAGTAAAAGATAGCAACTTTCGAGAAAGTCTCCTTTTTCAGCCAGTTGATCTATAGGATAACCACGATAAAGCAAGAGCCCTTCATTTCCATCAATATAAGTGATTTTTGATTCACAAGAAGCAGTTGAGGTAAAACCAGGATCGTAAGTAAAAATATCTGTTTCTTTATAGAGAGAAGCAATTTCAATGACAGCAGGCCCACTTGTACCTTTACGCAGAGGAAGTTCTATTTTTTTATTATTTACTATAATATGTGCTTTATTCTCAGACATTAGATATTCCTTTCAGATACTTTCCCCTAAAAATCAAAATGCTGCTTCATCAGAGTGTGAGATCTATGATTGAAGCCTCTTCTCTACCTATTTAAAGGTAGATTTACCCTAAAAGTGAGCGCATGCAATCTAAAAAATATTTTATTTGCAATTTTACCAAATGTATATTTCCACGACTGAAAAAAGAAGTTAGTTTTCCGTTTGTGTAGAAACATTGGTACGTGAATGCTTATCGGATTAATAGGCTATGTACATATCGCTAACATGTGGTGGTGAGAAGTTGATCATTGATACGATTGAGTGATTCATCTCGTCCCAGTAACATGAGAACATCAAAGACTCCAGGAGAAGTTGGACGTCCTGTAAGAGCTGCTCGAAGTGGTTGTGCAATGGAGCCAAATTTGAGATCTTGTGTACACGCATAAGATCGAAGCTTTTCATCGAGCGTTTTTGTATCCCAAGAGTGGACTTCTTTCAGAGCAAGATAAACATCGTTTAAAATGGCTTGTCCATTTTTATCTAGGAGTGTTTGTGCTTTTTCGTCAAGTTGTAATGGTCGTTGTGTAAAAATGAAAGAAGCATTGTCAATGAGTTCGCACAATGTTTTTGAACGTTCTTTCAAATGTGGTATAGCTTTTAGAAATTGAACACGACGTTGTTCATCAAGTCTTTCTGAGATTTGTAAGCCACCTTCAATTTCTGGTAAAATACTAAGAGCAGATTCAAAAAGATCTTGATCATTGCTCATGCGTATATAATGCCCATTGATAGCATCGAGTTTTTTGAGATCAAAACGTGCTGCACCTTTATTAATATCATCAATATCAAACCAAGAAATCATATCTTCCATTGACATCAGTTCGTCATCACCATGACTCCAGCCCAGACGAACGAGGTAATTTCGCAAAGCAGCAGGAAGATAACCCATTGTCCGGTAAGCATCTACACCGAGGGCACCATGTCGCTTTGATAATTTTGCACCATTTTCACCATGTATAAGTGGAATATGTGCCATAACA
Organism: Bartonella sp. MM73XJBT; assembly: GCF_028618465.1. Taxonomy (NCBI): domain Bacteria; kingdom Pseudomonadati; phylum Pseudomonadota; class Alphaproteobacteria; order Hyphomicrobiales; family Bartonellaceae; genus Bartonella; species Bartonella sp. MM73XJBT. The sequence continues at coordinate 73,914 of NZ_JAQISY010000002.1, forward strand.
GGAATATCCCATCCCATTGCCTTGAAAATAATTGTTTGGCGAGCTGCATTTGTGAGATGGTCATCACCACGTATAATGTGAGTGACTCCCATATCATGATCGTCAACAACTACAGCATGCATATAAGTAGGTGAGCCATCAGAACGCAAAATAATAAAGTCATCGAGATCTTTATTAGGAAAGCGAACGTCACCTTGAACACGGTCGTGCACAATTGTTTCCCCATCTTGTGGTGCTTTAATGCGAATAACAGGTTTGATGTCTTTAGGCGTTTTAGAAATATCACGATCACGCCAACGTCCATCATAACGCGGTGGGCGACCTTCTGCACGGGCATTTTCACGCATTTCAGCCAGCTCTTCAGGAGAAGCATAACAATAATAAGCTTTGCCATCTTTTACCAATTGTTCTGCAACTTGACGATGACGTTGTGCGCGTTCGAATTGTGAAATAGGAGCTCCATCATAACTAAGTCCCATCCAGTGCAAACCGTCTATAATGGCTTTTACAGCTGCTTCTGTTGAACGTTCTCTGTCTGTATCTTCAATTCGTAACAGCATTTTACCACCGGTATGTTTGGCATAAAGCCAATTAAAGAGGGCTGTACGAGCACCTCCGATATGAAGGAAGCCTGTTGGTGATGGGGCAAAGCGGGTAATAACGGACACGGATCTCTTCCTTTAAAAATAAGATGTTATTTATAGGACTTTATAGAAGGATTATGTTAGCATAGCTGATGGAGGGTGCAATAGCCGCATTGCAAGTAAAGTGGGGATTTGCAGATGTTTGATAAAAATAAAGTTAAGGATGGTTTATCCATAAATGATGTTTCAGAAAGAAAAACATCGAGTCTGATATGGCAGAAAGCTTTTTCTCCCCGTTCTGATGCAAATAACGATACTTGTAAGAAACGAAAGATTTTTATCTTTGCACCTTTAAAAGATACAATAATTTTTTTCTGGGAATGGTTGGTCGATTGCATCGACAAAGAAATCTCTTGGGGAATTCTTTTCTCCTTAATTTTGGTCTTTTTTTCCATAGGTATCATTTTTTATTTTAGGTTAGAGCAGGAGCCCAATTGGGGGCAATTTGCCATGTTGATTAGTCTCTGCATTGCAATGTTGTATATTTTACGGTTCTATCGGAGAATTTGGATTCTGACAGGATTTCTGTTTTGTATTGTATTGGGTGCTTTGGCTGCAAAAATAGAAACATACCGGATAGCTACACCAATGCTGAGCAGCGACGTTATTACCACGCTAACAGGAAGAATTGTTTCTATTGAGTCAGGAAAAGGGGGAGAGTTTCGTTTAGTCCTAGATGTTTTGAGGACAGCAAAGCCTGTATTACGTCATAGCCTTCATCGTATTCGTTTATCGGCAAAACGCTTACCACATAGATCGGCAATTGGTGATGGGCTACAGGGAAAAGTCAAGATCCGTGCATTATCTGGGCCAGTGTATCCGGGAGGTTATGATTTTAGTTTCCATAATTATTTTAAAGGAATTGGTGCTCAGGGAGTTTATTTAGGAGAACCAATTAAAATATCCGTTTCACAGTCCAATAAAATATTTAATAGAGTTTTACAGAAAATTGAAAATTTACGAAACAATATAACCCAACGAATCCATAAGGCAATGGACGGAGAAAAGGGGAATGTTGCTGCCGCTCTTATAACGGGACAGCGAGCTGGTATTTCAAATGAGACAAATGAAGCATTGCGTGCGGCTGGATTAGCCCATATTTTATCAATATCAGGTTTACATATGGCTTTGTTGAGCAGCATAGTTCTTGTGAGTATCCGTGGTTTTTTGGCACTTTTTCCGGTTTTTTCATCCTATTATTCTACTAAAAAATTTGCTGCTATTGCTGCCTTAATGATAACAGCGTTTTATATGCTCTTGTCTGGTGTTGCTGTATCAGCACAGAGAAGTTTTGTGATGATTGCTGTTATGTTGGTTGCTGTTTTGTGTAATCGTTCTGCTGCAACAATGCGTAATTTCTCTATTGCAGGTTTGATAACTTTGGCTATTGCACCGCATGAAATATTAGGACCTAGCTTTCAAATGTCCTTTTCTGCTACTGCTGCTTTGATTGCTTTTTTTGATTGGTGGGGCAGGCAGTCATCTTATCGCATAAGAAAAACAACACCCTCTTATATTGGAGCTGGAGTCATTCATTTTGCTCTCTTATCAATACTTTCCATATGTGCCTCTTCGTTTGTAGCGGGGACTGCCAGTGGAATTTATGCTGCTTATCATTTTTCTAATATTGCATTCTTGAGTATCATCAGCAATGCTTTAGCTTTACCTATAGTATCAATCTTCGTCATACCTTTTGGATTAATCGCAGTCCTTTCAATGTTTTGGGGCTTTGAATGGCTACCACTTCAAATTATGGGTTTTGGTATTGGTCTTGTGATAAAAATTGCTCATGCTATAAAATCTATTTCTCCTGTTTTAAATCCTGGATTTATGCCGTTATCTGCATTGGTCTTATTAAGTATAGGTTTAGTTGGACTGACTTTTTGTAAAACACCCATTAGGTTCTTTTTTAGTTTTTTTATTTTGTCTGGTCTTTTTGTTTGCTTTGTGCGTTCACCGATACAACTCATTATAGCAGATAATATGAAGCTCGTGGGTGTTATCGATGAAAAGAAATTATATATTGATCGTCATCATATTTCTAAATTCACGACATCAATATGGGAAAAATTATTTCGTGTAAATGGGATGATCAAGCCAACAAAATATGGTCCGTCATTTCATGGACAGTTCATATGTGATCATAATGTATGCGCATCCTTATTAGCAAATGGATTAAAAGTAATTGTGTTGCATAGAGAAACAGATCAATGTTTAGAGGCAGATATTGTCATTAAGACATTTGCAGTGGATAATCAAACATGTAGTAAAAAGGCAAAAATAATATTTACTCTCCGACAATTGTTATCACGAGGGAGTGTTATGATTACTAAAAGTGGAGATATTATTTGGTCTTCGATGGGGTTTCGTAGACCATGGAATATGCACAGGCAATATTCACAAAAATTGCATAGCCTGTAGTATTTTCCATCCTTTTTTGTGTTCACACAGCAAGAGAAAAATAATAGGTAGTTTTTTTGATTATGCTTTTTTGCCGTGCGTTTCTCAATATTATGAAAATTGAGAAACTGCTTCCAATTTTCTTACGGCAGCAATGTTTTTATATCTAAACACTTTGATAAGTTTGTAGCAAACTTTTTATGTGTGACCTCATCGAGGTGAGCAGAATAAAATGAAAATATCAATAAATTTTTTAAAGAGATAAAATTGTTAATTATTCTATTTTACTCTTATCATCTGTTTTTATAATTTATAATAATTAAAATCTCTTCTCAATCAAAAAGTGACAAATAAATTGATAACAGGTTGAAGTAATAGGCTACTTCATTATTATCGCATTGTGATAACTGACGCTGATGGGACAAAAGGTAAAGTAATTCATGAATGTTCAGCAGTTAAAAGAAATGGCGGCTTTAAAGGCACTTGAATTTGTTGAAGATGATATGCGGCTTGGTATCGGATCTGGTTCGACAGTAAATGAGTTTATTCGCCTTCTTGGTGAGCGTGTTACAAAGGGGTTACGGGTGACTGGTGTTGCTACCTCGCTCTATTCTGAACAACTCTGTCGTAAATTCGGAATACCTATCAGTACATTGGAGCAAATACCTGAGCTAGATCTTGATATTGATGGAGCGGATGAAATTGGTCCAGGGATGTCTCTCATTAAAGGGGGAGGTGGGGCATTATTACGTGAAAAAATTGTAGCATCGGCATCTCGTGCGATGCTTGTCATTGCGGATGAAACAAAGGTAGTAAAAGAACTTGGCGCTTTTGCATTGCCCATTGAAGTTGATCCATTTGGTGTACATACTACACGCAAAGCCATAGAGAAAGTAGCGGGTGGTTTAGGGCTTTCTGGAGAAGTCGTTTTGCGAATGAATGGAGAAACGCCTTTTAGAACAGATGGCGGTCACTTTATTTTTGATGCATTTTGGGGATGTATTTTACAGCCAAAATCATTATCAGATGCGCTTCTTGCAATTCCTGGTGTTGTCGAGCATGGTCTTTTTTTAGGATTAGCTTCGCGTGCAATTGTCGCTATGGCTGATGGAGAAATAAAAATTTTAGAACCATTTGATTTTTAGAGAAGACAGTTTACATCAAGATATGTTAACACAGTAAAATATGAAAGATTTTGGATAAAATAACGAATTTAAATTATAATTGTTATCGGGGTAATCATTAATGAAAAAAGTATTTTCTTGTCAGCGTATCGTCGTATATTTCGGTGCAATTGCCGTTTTGGTTATGAATATAGGAATGTCTCATGCACAAGGTGTGAGTGAGCAACATTTAATTTCAGCTAGAAAAGCTATTAGTGCTATTCGTGCAACAGATCAATTTGATAGCTTTTTACCAAATGCAGCACGTGATCTCAAAGATGAACTCATGGGTGATGATCCCAATTTGGCAACTGCTATTTCTGATATTGTTGATAAACAGGCGCTTGCTTTAGCTAAACGACGCTCTGATTTAGAAAAAGAAATTGCTCATGTGTATGCCAAATATTTTACTCAGCAAGAACTTGATGAGATCACGGCATTTTATAATTCTGATACCGGTAAGAAATTTTTGACAGAAGTTCCAAATCTTGCGCATGATGCCTATTCTACGTTTGATACATGGCGTTCTGCTCTGATGCAGGATCTTGTAAAAAATGTAAAAAAAGAGATGTCCGAAACACTTAATTTAGATAACTCTCTTACGCCTGAAAAATCGAACTCTTCAGAAAATAAAAAATAGGTTGATTGATATCATTACAATCATAGGTGTTTTCTAGTTTATAACAAAAACGGTGGGTTTTCCGCCGTTTTTAATAAAAGTTGGTTCTTAAAAGACATTGCTCTATAAAAAAGTGATATTTGAAAACAAATAAAGACTTTTATTTGATAATGAATGATCATAGCCTATTGTTGTAAACATATAAGAAGGGATAGTTTGTGGGATCTTTTGACTTTGATTTATTCGTTATTGGAAGTGGCTCTGGTGGGGTACGCGCAGCACGCCTTGCTGGAGGACTTGGTAAGCGTGTGGCTATAGCAGAAGAATATCGTATCGGGGGGACTTGTGTTATTCGCGGTTGTGTTCCCAAGAAATTGTATGTTTATGCTTCACAATATGCAAAAGAGTTTCGTAAGAGTGTTGGTTTTGGATGGAAATATGCGGATCCAATTTTTAGCTGGGAGAAATTAGTTGCGGCTAAAAATGAAGAAATATCAAGATTAGAAGGTCTCTATCGCAAGGGACTACAAAATAATAATGTTCATATTTATGAAAGCCGTGCTGTTTTTGTGGATGATCACACATTAGAGCTTTCTCTAACAGGTGAGCGGATAACCGCAGAAAAAATTCTCATAGCGACGGGGGCAAAAGTTGCACCAAGTACTGCAATACGAGGCAGTGGTTTGTGCCTTACTTCCAATGAAATTTTTGATCTTGAAAAACTCCCAAAATCAATAGTTATTGTTGGTGGTGGATATATTGGTGTTGAATTTGCCAATATTTTTCATGAGTTAGGTGTACAAACAACGCTAATCCATCGTGGTGATTTAATTCTTCGTAAGTTTGACCATGATTTACGGCAATTGCTTCATGATGCAATGATTGAAAAAGGGATTTCTATTCTTTATGGGGTGACAGTCTCTCAAGTACAAGAGACAGGTGGTTGTTATGATGTCACTTTATCAAATGGACAAACGATCAATACCGATCAGATTATGTTGGCTACCGGTCGTGTACCAAATACAATGGGTTTAGGGCTTGAAAAAACTGGTATAGAAGTAAACGAATTTGGTGCAATTGTTGTTGATGAAAAAATGACAACGAATGTACCTCACATTTGGGCAGTTGGTGATGTAACAGGCCATATTCAATTAACACCTGTCGCAATTTATGATGCAATGTGTTTTGTTAAAACTGCATTTGAGAACGTACCTACTATACCTGATCATGATTTAATTGCGACAGCGGTTTTTTCGCAGCCTGAGATTGGAACGGTTGGTCTTTCAGAAGAGGATGCGATTCAGCGTTATAAGCGTCTTGAGATTTATCGTACAGTTTTTCGTCCTATGCGCAATGTTCTTTCCGGAAGTTTGGAAAAAATGCTTATGAAACTTATCGTTGATGGTGAAAGCCGCATTGTTGTTGGTGCGCATATTTTAGGAGAAAATGCTGCTGAGATGGCACAACTTGTTGGTATAGCTCTTAAAGGAAAACTAACGAAGGATATTTTTGATGAGACTATGGCACTGCATCCAACGATGGCAGAAGAATTGGTAACGATGTATAAACCAAGTTATGTATATGAAAATGGGAAGAAAATAGAAGAGCATAAATTATAATAAGCAGCAAAGTTTTTAGTATACTAAGCTTATGCGCTTAAGCTCTGGAGAGAGTGCAAATGATAAAAGAATGGACACCAAGCTCTTGGAGAACAAAGCCAGTTAAACAAGTTCCAGCTTATCCGAATCAGACTGTATTAGCAGATGTTGAACGAAAGCTACGGAGTTATCCTCCTTTGGTGTTTGCAGGTGAGGCACGTGATTTGAAAAATGAATTAGCCGCTGTTACACAAGGTCAAGCTTTTTTATTACAAGGTGGTGATTGTGCAGAAAGCTTTGCAGAACATGAGGCTGATAATATTCGTGATTTTTTTCGTGTATTTTTACAAATGGCGATTGTTTTAGCTTTTGGCAGCTTTAAGCCTGTTGTTAAAGTCGGGCGCATTGCTGGTCAGTTTGCAAAACCACGTTCTTCAGACATGGAAAATAAAGGGGGAGTTGAGCTTCCCTCTTATAGAGGAGATATTATTAATGGCATTGAATTTAAGTCGGATTCTCGTATTCCTGATCCGCAACGAATGTCTATGGCTTACCGCCAATCTGCAGCAACACTCAATCTACTGCGTGCTTTTTCACAAGGAGGATATGCCAATTTAGAAAATGCTCATGCATGGATGTTGAGCTTTGTTTCTCAAAGCCCTCAGGGAGAACGTTATGAATTGTTAGCAGAGCGTATTTCTGAAGCGATTGATTTTATGCGTTCTATAGGGATAACCTCTAAAACAAATTCTTCATTACGTGAAACATCTTTTTATACCAGTCATGAAGCTCTTTTGCTTGGCTATGAAGAGGCTTTGACGCGGATCGATTCAACCTCTGGAGATTGGTATGCAACCTCTGGCCATATGTTATGGATTGGTGATCGTACACGTCAGGTTGATCATGCTCACGTTGAATATTGCCGCGGTATTAAAAATCCCCTTGGATTGAAGTGTGGTCCTTCACTTGAGCCTGATGAGCTTCTGAGATTAATTGATATTTTAAATCCTGAGAATGAACTGGGACGGTTAACGCTTATTACACGCTTTGGTTATGATAAGGTAGAGCATTATCTGCCTAAATTGATCCGTGCAGTTGAATGCGAGAAGCGTGCGGTGATATGGTCGTGTGATCCCATGCATGGTAATACAGTGACTGTAAATGGCTATAAAACGCGCCCCTTTGATTATGTTTTAAAGGAAGTAGAGAATTTTTTTGCAGTACATTATGGGGAGGGGACTTATCCAGGGGGCATTCATATTGAAATGACAGGTCGTGATGTAACCGAATGTACAGGTGGAGCACATGCTATTTCTGTTGAAGATTTATCTGACCGCTATCATACACAATGTGATCCGCGATTAAATGCAGATCAAGCATTAGAATTGGCTTTTCTTGTTGCTGAACTTCTTAAAAAAAATCGTCGTACTGATTCAGTGGCACTTGCTGCCAATGGTTAGACAAAAATGGTATAGCATTTTTTATTTTACGACTTATAGGAAAATAGATTCTTTGGAAAAAGAAATGTTTCTGATAATTGCAACAGAGTTGTGGTCACCAAACAGATGAAATGATACAAAGGCTTATGAAAAATGATTTTCGGGTAGCAATTGCCCAATTAAATCCTGTTGTCGGTGATATTGAGGGAAATCTTTCTCTTGCTGTAATGGCGCATCAGCAGGCGAAGGAAGAGGGGGCTGATGTTGTTTTATTCACGGAGCTTTTTATAAGTGCTTATCCACCGGAAGATCTTGTTCTTAAACCCGCTTTTATCACAAAATGTGAAGAAGCTGTTAAAAAATTAGCAAAGATAACAAAAGAGGGACCAGGAATTATCATTGGTCTTCCGCTAGAGCGTAATGACAAAAATTACAATGGAGTCGTCCTTCTTGATGAAGGACGAATTGTTTTTGAAAGCTTGAAGTTTGATTTACCTAATTATGCTGAATTTGACGAAAAGAGGCTATTTTCTCCAGGTTTTCGTCCTGAGCCTATCGCCTATCACGGACTAAAACTAGGTATCGTGATTTGTGAAGATATTTGGAATGATGCTTCTCTTTGTGCAGAACTTGCTAATAAAGGGGCTGAGGTTGTTCTCGTCCTTAATGGGTCTCCCTATCAACGTGATAAAACACTAAAACGAATAGAAGTTGTGCGTAAGCAAGTTCTTCAATCCGGCATACCGGTTATTTATGCTAATCAAATTGGTGGTCAGGATGAGCTGGTTTTTGATGGGGGATCTTTTGCGTTGAATGGGCAAGGCAAAATCGTGTTTCAAATGAAACATTTTGAAAGCCATGTTGCTGTAAGCCATTGGCAACGAAAAGAAACAGGATGGCAATGTATTTCTGGTCCAAATGAAAATTTTCTCAGTGGATTAGCTGCTGATTACCAAGCTTGTATTTTGGGGTTGAAAGATTATGTCAATAAAAATCGCTTTAAGGATGTTGTTCTTGGTCTTTCAGGAGGAATTGATTCAGCTCTTTGTGCGGTAATGGCGGTAGATGCCCTTGGTGCTGAAAGGGTTCGCACCGTAATGATGCCTTATCATTATACTTCACAAAAATCATTGCAAGATGCCAAAGAATGTGCAGATCTTTTAGGGTGTCATTATGAAGTGATATCAATTGTGCAACCTGTTGAGGTTTTTTTGAATATAATGTCGCCTGTTTTTTCAGGCTTGCCATCTGATGTGACAGAAGAAAATCTTCAAAGTCGTATACGTGGTACGGTTTTGATGGCGCTTTCAAATAAATTTGGTTCAATGCTGGTAACGACAGGTAATAAATCGGAAATGGCTGTAGGATATGCTACACTTTATGGTGATATGAATGGAGGTTTTAATCCTCTTAAAGACATTTATAAGACACAGGTCTATGCATTGGCACAGTGGCGCAATAAAAACCACTTACAAAATTTAAGGGGACCAGAGGGAATTGTGATCCCTTCTCGTATTATAGAAAAGGCACCTTCCGCAGAGCTTCGGGAAAATCAAAAAGATGAAGATTCTCTTCCTCCTTATCCTGTCTTAGATGATATCTTGCAGTCTCTTGTGGAAGATGACATGAGTGTTTATGATATTGTTAAACGTGGGTATTCACGCGAAACGGTTGAGAAAATTGAAGATCTTCTCTATAGTGCAGAATACAAAAGGCGACAATCAGCGCCCGGCGTAAAAATCAGTGACAAGAACTTTGGACGTGATCGTCGTTATCCTATTGTCAATCGTTTTCGCGATAAGAATTGAGTGTTGTTTTTATGGTAAAAGTTCGTTTTGCACCCTCTCCAACAGGTTATATTCACATTGGCAATATCCGTAGTGCTCTCTTCAACTGGCTTTATGCAAAAGCGCATAATGGAACATTCATTTTGCGCTATGATGATACGGATGTTGAACGATCTAAACAGGAATATATTGATGCTATTGCAGTTGATCTTGAGTGGCTTAATATTCAACCGGATGAGGTTTATTATCAATCTAAACGGTTTCCTCGATATGATGAAGTTGCAGAAACTCTCAAACAAAGTGGTCTTCTTTATCCCTGTTATGAGACTGCAGAAGAATTAGAGCGGCGTCGTAAAATCCAGCTTTCTCGTAAATTGCCTCCTATTTATGATCGTTCTGCATTGAAATTAACAGTAGAGGATCAAAAACTATTTGAATCGCAAGGTCGTAAACCGCATTGGCGTTTTCTTCTTCCCAATTTTGAAAATAATCCTTTACAAACAAAGCGAACAGAAATTTGCTGGGATGATGCGGTAAAAGGGAAGCAGACAATTGATTTGGCATCTCTTTCAGATCCTGTTCTCATTCGTGAAGATGGAAGTTATCTTTATACATTACCCTCTGTCGTTGATGATATAGATATGGCCATTACACACATTATTCGTGGCGATGATCACATTACCAATACTGGTGTTCAGATTGCTCTTTTTAAAGCTCTTGGTGCAGAATTACCAATCTTTGGCCATTTCAATTTATTGACAACAGTTTTAGGAAAAGGACTATCAAAACGGAACAATGATCTTTCTATTCGCTCTTTACGAGAAGAAGGATTTGAATCTATAATTATTCAATGCCTTGCGGTTTTGATTGGAACATCGCAAAATGTGCATCCCTATCCGCATCAAGCAGTACTTTTAAAACATTTTAACCTGCAAGATACGTCGAGATCCGTTGCAAAATTTGATATTACTGATCTTTCTACTTTAAATAGTCATCTCGTCCATGAATTAACTTATGCAGAAGTTAAAACACGCCTTGAAAGTCTTTCTATTGAGGGAGAAAAGGCGGAGTGTTTTTGGAATGTGATAAGAAGTAATATTGATAAAGTGAATGATGCTATCTTATGGTGGGAAATTATTCATGATGATAAGCATTTTGATACAGTGCTGGTTGAGGATCATACATTCGTTCGTCAGTCACTCGATTTCTTGCCTGAAGGTGTGCTGAATGATGAAAGCTGGACAGTTTGGACGAAAGCATTAAAAGAAAAAACAGGTCGTAGTGGGAAAGCTTTGTTTATGCCATTACGTCAGGCTCTTACTGGAATGGATCATGGTCCTGAAATGGGCAGACTTTTGCCACTTTTAGGGCGCGAGAAGGTGATAAAAAGACTGACTCTTCAAAGCGGATAAGAGCAATGTTTTAAAAACATTCTATTTTTTGTCTTTTCAAAGAAAAGAATTTTTCCGTTTAATTGTGGGTCTTTATGAGCATAAATGCTGGGATATCATCACCAAATCCAGAGGGAGAAGACATTTTGTTTTTTCGAGAGTGGTGTTGTTCAGAGGGCTTTGCTTTATTCTTTTCAGATTGAATATAATCCGCTTTATCATCTTTTAAATTCTTTTTAGTTTGAACGATAGGCCTTTTTGAAGCGGTTTTCTGTAATGATTTTGGAAATTTTTTCTTTAAAATGATCTCTTCTTCTTGATCATCAGTTGTTAATGTAGAGAGATCTCCACTGAGCCATTCAATTTTTTCGTTACTCATTTCTTCAATGGCACTAATATATTTTTGATCAGCTTTTGTAACAATAGTAAAAGCTTTTCCGCTACGGTTTGCACGTCCTGTACGACCAATTCGATGAATGTAGTCTTCAGCATGTGTAGGAACGTCATAGTTGAAAACATGGCTTACAGCTGGGATATCAAGTCCACGGGCAGCAACGTCAGAAGCAACAAGAAGTTTAAGTTTATTATTTTTAAAATCAGTTAGGGTGTTTGTACGCGAATATTGGTCCATATCTCCATGAAGTGCGCCTACACTAAAATTATGTCTTACGAGTGATCTAAAAAGTTCAGAAATATCTCTCTTTCTATTACAGAAAATAATAGCATTTTTAAGTTCATCGCCTTCATTATGAATAAGTTCTCGTAAAACCGCTCTTTTATCCCACGACTTATTTCCAGATTTGACGAGCCGTTGTGTAATCGTACTTGCTGTTGAGGAGGCTTTTGTAACTTCAATAGATACAGGAGCATGTAAAAATTGCTTTGTCAGTTTGCTGATTTCTGGCGCCATTGTTGCAGAGAAAAACAAAGTTTGCCGTGTAAAAGGCGTTAATTTACAGATGCGTTCAATATCAGGAATAAATCCCATATCCAACATGCGATCAGCTTCATCAATAACAAGAATTTCAACTCCCATGAGGAGCAATTTACCGCGTTCAAAATGATCAAGAAGGCGTCCTGGTGTTGCTATAAGTACATCAGCACCCCGTTCAAGTTTACGGTCTTGCTGTTCAAAGGAAACGCCACCAATCAACAATGCAACATTTAAACGATGATTTATTCCATATTTATCAAAATTTTCTTCAACTTGGGCTGCAAGCTCCCTTGTTGGTTCTAGTATGAGAGTACGGGGCATTCGTGCTCTCGCACGACCTTTTTCAAGTAATGTAAGCATAGGTAAAACAAAAGAAGCAGTTTTCCCCGTTCCTGTTTGAGCAATTCCTAAAACATCTTTTCTTTGAAGGACATGGGGGATTGTCTCACTCTGAATAGGTGTTGGAACTGTATATCCCACTGATTTTATGGCTTTAATAACCTTTGTGGAAAGACCGAAATCATCAAAACTGTTTAAAAGTGCTATCATTTTTTTATCAATTGCTTTGCGATTTTAGTTTCGCTACTGAATTATTCGTGAAATTAAATATTACACTACTCTGGAGGGGTTAAGGCGACTTCACAAAAAAGTCAACTATAACAGCCATATACACATAGAGAGCATAATACAATATTTAATAGCGAAATTGTTCTGATAAAATACGCTCATCCCATGAATGATTAGCATCAAAAAGAATTGAAGCTGTTATTTCTGTTGCTGTTAAAATAGTGACGGAGTGAACAGATTTAACTTCAACATTATCAGCAGCTGCATTGACGGGACGTTTATCAGCTTCGAGCATATCAAAGCGTATTTTTGCCGTATTGGGAAGCAATGCACCATGCCAACGTCGTGGACGAAAGGGACTAACGGGAGTGAGTGCCATAAGTGGAGCCATGAGGGGTAAAATAGGTCCTTGTGCGGATAAATTGTATGCTGTAGAACCCGCTGGTGTGGCAACAAGAATACCATCACAAATTAATTGTTCCATGCGTATATTGTCATCAATGCTAATGCGAATTTTTGCTGCTTGATAGGATTGACGAAAAAGAGAAACTTCATTAATTGCTAATGCTTCAATGGTTCCTTGACATTCAGCTTCTGCAATCATACGTAAGGGATGAATTTCCTTTTTATGCGCGGCAGCAATGCGATTTGGCAATTTCTTTTCATGAAATTCATTCATAAGAAATCCTACAGAACCTTGATTCATACCATAAATAGGTTTTCTTGTGTCCATAATGTCTCGTACCGTTTGTAACATTGTTCCATCACCACCGATTGCAATAACAACGTCAGCATCTTCGAGAGAAGCATTCCCGTATGCAGAAATTAATTTATCAGTAGCTTTTATGGCTTCCTCAGTTTCAGCAGAAATGAAATGGAAGCGATTTGGTAATGTAATCATTAAGAATTATCCTGATATTCACAGTTTATTTTTTAGCCTATTTAGGGGGAGTTTTGAAGCTGTATCATAAAAAAACATTTTTGTAAGAAAAAGCATTATGTCTGAAAATTGATTTGTTTCAGGTAATATATCATAGCGGAAAAGGATAAAAAAATTGTATGGTGATATAAATCATGAACACCTATTTAAAAAAGAATAAGAATTCATTATTGCAGCTGAGAGTATGATCAGTTAAAAGATCACTGTTCAATTGTAAGCACCCGTAGCTCAGCTGGATAGAGCGCTGCCCTCCGAAGGCAGAGGTCACAGATTCGAATTCTGTCGGGTGCACCATACTTTTTCGTTCTATCTCGTATTATTTTTGTGAGCATATGATCTGAGAAGAAATAAAACTTTTTTATTAAAATAGTTGTGAGAATTCTCTGTTAAGTTATGTACAAAAAACAAATAATTTTAGAAGAATACGTTTTTTGTGTTTTCTATGTAGCCTTTTCTGTTCAGTATGTTGAATATTGGATTAAAGAAAGGGGTATGTTATGAAAGCGTTCAGCATATAAAACCATTCTCCTTTGTTATTTCTAATATCTTCCTTTATTTCGATAGATAGAGTAAATAACTTCTTTATTATTCGCTTGAAAAAATATTTTATAAAAATTATTGGTAAAGCGATATCAGTTTATAGTTATCTTATTAAAATGGGTAATTTTATTGTATGCTACTTTTTCTTTTTCACCATAAAGAAAATTATTCTTTTTGTTACATGAGCATTTTTATCACTTTGATCGCAAATTTGCAAAGTGTTGACTAAAAAATAAATATTATTATCATAATGATTTAAATATAAAATTCATAAAAATATAGATATTGAAATATGTATTATTAATACAATTTCATAATATTATTTTATGTTATTTATCTTAACTTATATTTAAGTATAATTAATTTATAATTTGTATTATGACTAAACTATAGTTATTTTTTATTGATATTTTTAAATATCTCAATTTACTGAATTTTTATTATTTATGGGGGGGTGCCAAAAAATATAAGCAAATTCTTCAAATAACAAAAAACAGGTTTTGGCTAGAGCTGAGAAGATATGTATCAAGGATTTCTCTAAGAAAATAAAGACAAATAATTGATTTTGCTGTTTATAATTTAAAGAAAGAATGAACAGAATTTATTTATTTGATTGGTTTAAATTCTTCTCAAAGAGTATCCATAGCTTTTTATATTTTTATAGAAAAGCCTAATGATATTAAGTATCATATAAAATAAACAAGAAAGAAAATTATGACAATTATATTAAAACCAGGTGAGGTAACACTTAGTGAACTCAAGGCTATTTATTTCAATGATGAAATAAGCAAACTTCACAGTGATACATATTTATCTATTAAAAAGGGGGCTGAGCGTATTGCTGAAATTTCTGCGGGGAGTGAGCCAGTTTATGGCATCAATACTGGTTTTGGTAAATTAGCTTCGATTAAAATTGGTGCAAGCGATGTTGCCATTTTACAAAGAAATCTTATTTTGTCACATTGTTGTGGGGTAGGAGAACCTTTAGCTGAAAATATTGTACGTTTGATAATGACTTTAAAGCTTCTTTCTTTGGGAAGAGGAGCTTCTGGTGTTCGTTTAGAATTGATACATTTGCTAGAAAATATGCTTGCAAAAGACGTTATTCCTGTCATTCCTGAAAAGGGTTCTGTTGGTGCATCGGGTGATCTTGCCCCACTTGCTCATATGGCTGCTGTTATGATGGGAGAGGGAGAAGCATTTTTTCAAAACACGCGCATGAGTGGAGCTGCAGCTTTAGAAAAAGCAGGGTTATCTCCTATTATTTTACAGGCAAAAGAAGGTTTAGCTCTTATTAATGGCACCCAAACATCGACAGCACTTGCTCTTGCAGGTCTTTTTCGTAGTCATCGGGCATTGTGTGGTGGGCTTCTTGCAGGGGCTTTGACAACAGATGCTATCATGGGATCAACAGCACCATTTCATCCCGATATTCATACTTTACGAGGTCATTATGGACAGATTGCTGTATCACAAACATTAGAAAAGCTTTTAAAGGATTCAGGAATTCGAGCTGCACATTTACGTGATGATGATCGTGTACAAGATCCTTACTGTATACGTTGCCAACCACAAGTTATGGGAGCATGTTTTGATGTTCTTATCGCAGCAGCAAAAACACTTATTATTGAAGCAAATGCGGTTACAGATAATCCATTGATTTTAAGCGATGGTGCAGTGATATCGGGGGGAAATTTTCATGCTGAACCTGTAGCATTCGCTGCTGATCAAATTGCTCTTGCTTTATGTGAAATTGGCTCTATTTGCCAAAGACGTATTGCTCTTATGGTTGATCCAGCAGTTTCTTATGGACTGCCAGCTTTTTTAGCGCAAAATGCTGGTCTTCATTCAGGTTTTATGATTGCTGAAGTAACCGCTGCAGCTTTAATGTCTGAAAATAAACAAATGGCACATCCTGCTTCTGTAGATTCAACGCCAACATCCGCAAATCAGGAAGATCACGTTTCAATGGCCTGCCATGGTGCTCGCCGGTTATTGGCAATGAGTGAAAACCTTTTTACCATTATTGGCATTGAAACACTTGTTGCAGCACAAGGAATTGAATATCGTACACCTTTGAAAACAAGTTTCTTCCTACAGTCTGTTATGGAGCATCTACGCAAAAATATTGACACTCTTAAGGAAGATCGCTACATGGCTCCAGATCTTCATAAAGCACATATGCTTGTACGTGAAGGGCACTTATTATCCATTTTACCAGAAACAATTTTTCCTCCATTGTATCCCCAATAATATTTGTTTTTAAAGTTTATAAAGAAAGCCATTTAACTGTTGGCTTTCTCATGCAACGTTTGTGGCTTCATAATGATACTTTGCACAACTAAATAAATCTGTGATCATTTATTTGCTGATTATATTGGAAAGGCATTTCCTGTTATATTGCCAACATTATCTTTACGATGATGTGATTTACCAAAACAAGCTTATAAGAGAAATCTTTTTAAGATTTTCTAAATATTTATGTAATGTTCTTTTTCTGTATTAAATTTTCTAATGTATAAAGCTATATTATTCTTATTTGCACAAAGTAAAGTTAATATTTTTATTATCTATATTTTTGTATTTAGATCCTTATGCGTTTAATATTTACTTATTTGTTATTTAAAATAAACATAAAGGAAAAAGAAATGTTTGCAAAAAATAAATTATCTATTCTAACATCTGTTATTTTGTATTTTTTATCAATCGTAGAGGTTCATGCAAAAATTTGGAGAGATAGATCTCAAGAGAATATTTTCATTACCGTGGGGACACAAAGGAAAGATATTTTTTGTCAAAGAACAAATAGAACGTTTATTACTATTTCAGATCAAAGTTCTAGAGAAAATGGTAAATCTATTATTGAGCAAAAAGTTGAAAAGATTATTTTTACCGCAATAGCTGTTTTTCTTGGAGGAATTGCATTGAAGACGGTTACAGTCTTTAAGAGATGGGTAGGTGCTAGATTTTTGCAAGCTTTTGAAAATTGGCGGGATTCACTTTATCACTGATTAAGTTATTGCGTTGCATATTAGCAAGTTATTTTATAGGCTACTATGTATAATTTTTATTGTTATGAGCTAAAAAGTAAGAGAATTTGCGAAAATAACAAAAACAATTAACATACTTATGCCCAACTAGTATGGTAAAAGCTTGAGAGCTTCTGTTTTTCTGTAAAAAATAGAAAATACGAAACGAATTAAATGACAATTGTAAAAAAATCATTATTACGTTATCTCAATGAAATGATACACAATTGTAGGCTATAAAAAGCTTAGATCATTCGCAATAAAAGTATTTTTCATTACCTAAGACAAAGTGTCTAGCGGGTCAGTGTTTTATACTTTTTAAAATATATTTTTGAGAGAAATATGAGGCTGTATTTATCATAGAGTTGGTGCTGTAGTGCGAGTTTTATCAAAATTCAATAAAGAAGGAAAAAAATGGCAACAAATGAACTGAAACGGGGCATGAACAAGCGTCAAGTTATTTTTTTAGCTCTTGGCTCTGCTATTGGTACAGGTCTGTTTTACGGATCAGCACAAGCGATTAAGCTTGCTGGTCCAAGTGTTTTGATTGCCTATTGTATTGCTGGTTTAGCTATTTTTATGGTTATGCGAGCGCTTGGAGAGATGATTATTCATAATCCAATGCCCGGTTCTTTTGCTCGTTATGCTGCAAATTACATATCTCCGTTGGCTGGTTTTTTAACGGGATGGACATATGTATTTGAAATGATTCTTGTTGGTTTAGCTGACATTACAGCTTTTGCAACTTATATGGGGTTTTGGTATCCTCATGTTGCACCTTGGATATGGGCACTTAGTATTACACTGATTATTACAGGGATTAATTTAGCAGCAGTAGAAGTATATGGTGAACTAGAGTTTTGGCTATCCTCCATTAAAATTATTGCTATTATTGCAATGATTATTTTAGGGCTAGCAATAATTTTATTTGGCTGGGATACAAATACGAATTCTTCTATTATCAGTGTTCATAATTTATGGGAAAATGGTGGTATTTTTCCCAATGGCTGGTTTGGTTTTTTTGCTTGTTTTAGTGTTGTTGTCTTTGCTTTTGGTGGTATAGAAATCATAGGGATGACAGTGATGGAAGTACAAAATCCTCATCAAACAATCTCAAAGGCAATTAATTCTACTCCAGTTCGTATTTTGCTTTTTTATATCATGACGTTAGCTATTCTAATGTCCCTTTATCCTTGGAATAAAATTGGTCTTATGGATAGTCCTTTTGTTGCAATTTTTGAAAATCTTGGAATTTCATATGCAGCGAATATTTTGAACATTGTTATTGTTACAGCAGCTATTTCGGCAATGAATAGTGGAATGTACGGTGCTTGTCGCATGATACATGGATTATCGCAAGAAGGTTATGCTTTAAAAAAATTTCAACATTTATCAAAAAACGGTATACCAATTCTTGTTATTTTGTTGATTTTTATCATCTTCCTTCTTGGTGTTGTCCTTAATTATTTTTACCACGAAGGACTCTTTTTTCTTATTGCAGCAATGGCAACATTTGCAACGGTTTTTGTCTGGATGATGATTTTACTTTCACAAATTTTTATGCGGCTTAGAATATCTAAAGAAGTACAGTGTAGTTTAAAATTTCCAATTCCATTGTGGCCGATAGGATCAGTTTTTTCTGTTTTATTTATGATTTTCATCTTTGTTCTGTTATGGTTTTTCGATGATACACGGCCAGTTTTGATCGTGGGTATTAGTTGGATTATTTGGCTTGTTATTTGTTTTTATGTACTTAAAATTTACAATCAAAGAAAAAGCAAAATGAATTAAAATAGCAGCAAAGGTTAAATAAAAAAACGAATTGAAACTTCAAAGGAAAAGACGTTTGCTAATCACCCTCCAGAAATTAGGAAGAGTTTTTTCATCACCATTTTTGTTTTGAAGATGTTTTTATACTATCATTAATAACTATTGCCAGTCTACATAGAACATAAACAGTAAAAACGAATGAATATTATAGATTAACAATTTTATAAGTAAAGATAGCTACTAAGAATTTTAACAGTGCATAATTTAATCAGACTTTATAATTATATTTATTTATAAATATAATATATTTAAATTTATTTTTAAAAGTAATAATATAAACTTAATTATTGATACTGATAATAACTAATAATTTATGTATTTTTTTCCATACATGTGCAATATTGTTCTATCAGTTTTATTTAACAAGCAGGCTTTGAATTTTGTTATATTTTGACAAGCCAATTCTGTTATATTAGAATTCAATGATAGTATAATATCTGAAGTTTCTTGAGAATAACTTCTTTTCTCTTACCAACTCAACACAAGAAGCACAAGATTTGTTGAAAAGAAATGGCCAATATAAGTTGAAATTTTACGCCTATAGTCCCAGTGGACGGACAGGGCAATAAGAATAAAAAAGTGTACAGGATAACAGGCAAAATAAGTGATAATCTTTATAGATGCGGCATCGCATGTTCTGTGGCTAGGGCAGGTGAGTTAGATTAGCTGAGTGGAGGAAAATATGCCTCTGTCAGTTTTGATGAACATAAAGATAATTTTGTGCTAGATAGATCGGCAATAATGTTTGATCTACAAAATAGTTTCAGTAAATGGCAATTAATAGAAAAAAGCATTCACCAATATTGCAGATCCCAACAGTATCCATGCTTGTTTTGGAGATGAATGCGATATTCTAAAGACTTTATGTTTTTTTCCCATCGTGGACAAATTTATTTGAAGGGGAAAAATGAAATAAATTTTAAAATTATTAAAAGCTGTAACTTTGTTATTTATGGCAAGATGTTATTTAGAAGGAGCTTACACGACATCGATAAAGATATGTGAGAAGTTTCTTGCAGATTTACTGAGAGAGAAAAAGCACTTTTAAAATGTAGTATGCCCCCTATAGTATTGATCCAGAAAATCAAAACTAAGGAGCAACACATATGTTTCCATTAATGCTTGCATGGTTCAAGCGGAATTTTTGATAAATGTGGAAAACTGAGTTGGTATAAAATTTTGAACTTCTCATTAGTCATCCTAGCACCCTCATCCTTCATATGAAATATTAAAAAGTGCTTAAATAGTTCTTTTTATAAAAGCATTCAGAATAATACAAATGTCAGACTTTAAGTCTTATTGCTAATAATCATCAATAATTTTTACATTCTTTTTTTCTTATCTGTGTAGAATTGTTTCCCTAATCCATCAATTCAACTCTAGACTGTTTTGAAAAACTGGGATAAAAAATTAGTAGGATTATAAGCCTTTTTATCTTAAATAACTCCATTAAAAGAGGGGGGGGAAAATGAAAAAAATCTTGAAATTATTAAGCGCCATAACTCTTTTAGGCACGGCTGGATGTATTAATCAACCGTCTCCATCAGCCTTGGCATTATGGGAAAAACCAGGTGTTGATAAAGCTACTATCCAACAGGCTCTATCAAAATGTGGTTGGAAACCAGTTTATGCTTCGCCTGAAGATACGAATTCGCGTGTGAGTGAGTTTGCATCAATTTATGAGTGTATGTCTAAAGCAGGTTATCAGTATAAGTTACAGGATTCAAAGAGCATTTATTTTGTAGAAGCTCCACGAAGTGATTCATTTTTAACCAATCTCATGATAGCAGGATATCAGCAATTTATGGACAATGATAACTTTGGTGTGTCCAATGCAACAAAAAAAGAACGCGCTTTATTAATGCATTTTGAGAATGAAAAACGACATCAAAAAGCAAAAAAAGTTTTACAAAAGCAATCTTCAGCATCACGCTCATCACTTAAAAAAAGTGACCGGATCAAAAATACCAATGGGGAGAGAAAACTAAAATAGTTCTTTCTCCCCAAATAGAGGTAAAGTTCCATTAGACTAAAAATCAGCAGTGGTATTATTACTAGCAATAAAGCGTATAAACTTTATAGCAAAGGAGAAAATTTCTTTGATTGAGTGAGTGGCAGATAAGGAATTAGCAATATAACAAAAAGGCTAAACCCTGAAATAAGGAGGTTTCTGTCAATATGGTGTGTGCTTCTGTTAATGTTACAATTGCTTTTCAATTTGAGAAAGCACAAGATATTTTCTTGTGTATCTAATGCGGTAAGAAACAAAATAGAAGACGGCTATGTTTATCAGCATGGAAGTCCTAGAGGGTAATATCCATTGTGTTTTTTTAAAAGAATAAGGCGTGTTAGGCAAAAAATTGCTTGATACAACTATCTTGAATTATTTGTGGGAACATTGTTGTTGATTTTTTTTATGCTCCAGACAGTTTGTTTTATTTAGACCCACCGTATCTTGTAAAAAAGTCTTATAGCTCTGGAAATTTTATTGAAAATGATTTTGTGAGCATGGCAAAAATTCTCAAAATTATCCAAGGCGAATTTGTATTGAGTCTGAATGATTATGATTCAATGCGAGAGATCTTTAAGGATTTCGATTTTTTAGGAGTAGAGACCCTCTGGATATCTGGTACAGCAAAAAATACCTCAAAAAGAAGTGCTATTTCACAATAATTGAAAAGAATCTCAAAAAGATTTATCATAAACAGAAAGATACTACTGCATTTTAACAGGACTTTTTAGATGGTTAGATAATTTGGTAAGATTTTTACACAAACTTCGTATGGATCACTCAGAACGCCTTTTAAATATGGCTAAAAATAGATATATCTGTATCATTTTTATTTTCTGTAAAATTAGGAAGAAGATCAGTAACCGGTTAGCACGGAAGATAAGACTTATAGAGTTTTATAGCTTGAATCGCTTATGTGCTGAAAAAGCCTTCTAATCCATTGAAACATGAAGCTGTTAACGCGTTTTATTAGAATATTAAATGATTTACCCAAAAGAACTTGCAAAATTCAACAAAAAATTAGGAATAATTTGGCAACAAGTTTTTTTGTTGAGGCACGTTGAAAACGTCCTATTCCATAGCTTTTACTTTGATATCTCTCATGTTTAAAAACATGAGTTAAACCCAAAACTTATAATTTAACATAAGGAAAATGGTGCCCCCAGAGAGACTCGAACTCCCGACCCCCTGATTACAAATCAGGTGCTCTACCAACTGAGCTATAAGGGCATAACCACGTACGAGGTAGCACAAACTCACAAAAAGGAAAATAGAAAATTTTCAGATTTAGTGCATATTTTAAAAACTTTTATTACAAATTTATAAAATAATCAGTTCCTTTATTTTATTACTATTATTTATAATGATGTTGGATGCTATTTCCATATATGACTCTTCATAGAGAAGTGATAATGAAAATTAATCCTTTTGTTATCAGATTATGATTCTGAAGAAGTTAATTGTTTAGAAAGATATTTTTCTAGCCAGTGAATATTATAATTACCATCTGCAACGTCTTGATTGTTAATGAGATCACGAAAGAGAGGCAATGTGGTTTTGATTCCATCGACTACAAATTCATCTAAAGCACGTCGTAAACGCATCATGCATTCTAAACGGGTACGCCCATGAACAATCAGTTTCCCAATCATGCTATCATAATAAGGAGGAATCCGATAACCTGAATAAGCACCCGAATCAACCCGAATTCCTAAGCCTCCAGGTGTATGAAAATGTGTAATGGTTCCTGGTGATGGTGTAAAGGTAAGAGGATCTTCCGCATTAATACGGCATTCAATAGCATGGCCAGAGAAGTTGATATCTTCTTGGGCAACTGAAAGTTTGTTGCCTGATGCAATATGAATTTGTTCATGAACTAAATCTATGCCTGTAATGGCCTCAGTTATAGGATGTTCGACTTGTAAACGTGTATTCATTTCAATAAAGTAGAATTCGCCATTCTCATAAAGAAATTCAATGGTACCTGCTCCACGATATTCAAGTTGTGCACAAGCATCTGCGACAATGTCACCAATTTTTTTCCGTTCAGTTTCATTTAATGCAGGCGAAGTTGCTTCTTCCCATATTTTCTGATGACGCCGTTGAAGTGAACAATCGCGCTCTCCTAAATGAATAGCATTTCCTGCGCCATCACCTATAACTTGAATTTCAATATGACGGGGCTTTTCTAAATATTTTTCGATATAAACTGCATCATCACCAAAAGCTGCTTCTGCTTCCGAACGGGTTGTTTTGAGAGCCATAGCAAACTCTTCTTCAGAATGAACGACTTTCATACCGCGTCCACCACCACCAGCAGAAGCTTTAATAATAACTGGATAACCAATTTCATGCGCAATGCGTAGAGCATCCGCTTCTTCGCTGACAGCTCCATCTGAGCCAGGGACTACAGGGATTCCAAGTTTTTTAGCGGTTTTCTTTGCTTCAATTTTATCGCCCATGATTCGAATATGCGCAGCTGTTGGACCAATAAATGTAATATTATGGGCTTCTAGAACATCGGCAAATTTTGCATTCTCAGAAAGAAAGCCATAGCCAGGATGAACAGCATCAGCTCCTGTAATCTCGCACGCAGCAATAATTTGATGAACACTCAAATAAGAATCGCGCGCTGGGGGAGGACCTATACAAACACTTTCATCAGCAAGACGAACATGCATTGCATCAGCATCAGCAGTAGAGTGAACAGCTACGGTTTTGATACCTAGTTCCTTGCAAGCCCGTAAAACGCGAAGAGCAATTTCTCCTCGATTAGCAATGAGGATTTTTCGAATCATAGTTGCCTCTCGTTTTATTCAACAACAATAAGTGGTTCGCCAAACTCAACGGGTTGGCCATCTTTTACAAGAATAGTGGTTACTGTGCCTGAGCGTGGTGATGGAATTTGATTCATCGTTTTCATTGCCTCAATGATAAGTAATGTTTGCCCCTCAGAAACATTCTGTCCTACTTCTACAAAAGGTTGTGCCCCTGGCGAAGGCGCAAGATAGGCTGTTCCAACCATTGGAGATGTTACTGCATCTTTAAATTTATCTTCTTTTATAGGAGAGGCAGATGCCGGAGTAGGGGGCGAAGTTACAGAAACTGTAGGGGAAACAGGGGCATAAATTGTTTGTTCAGGAGGTGTTGAAATATTTTGGCGTGAGACACAAATACGAAGTCCACCCTGTTCGAGCTCAATATTCGTTAAATTTGTATCATTTAAAATTTCAGCAAGGTCGCGAATAATTTTTGTATCAATTGCGGTATGTTGTCCCGCGTCTATCTTTTTTTTTGCCATTTTATCTCTAACTCCTTGATCAATGAAGATCGCCAATTACCTAATTCTTATGACTGAATATCTCTAGACTACGGATGACCATTTGAGGGCTTTAAAAACTATCTACTTTTTTAGAATTACACTTTGTAATCTTAAACTGGTATTTGTTACGCGAATTTGCACTTATAAGTCTGTTATCGAAAAAGAAAAAGCACAAAATCATTTCATTGACAGTATTCTTTATAAAAGTGACAAGGTAGAGAAAAGATATTTACTGTATATTTTTTATAGCTTCTTTTAACATATCTTGGCTTATGGCTCCGATAAACACTTTATCACCAATGATATAAGAAGGTGTACCTGTAATATTGAGCTGAGAGGCAATTTGAATATTCTCTTTAAAGGGACTTTGAAGATTAGGATCTTTTATTGCATCGCGCAATTTTTTTTCATCTGCTCCTAACGAAACTGCTATTTTTATAGCTTTAGCTTCATTCGTACGACTTTCACTGGTTAAAAGTGCTTTATGAAACTGAGGATATTTTTCTGGAAATTGTTTCCGAAAAGCATGAACAACAGTGTGTGTTGCCATAGAATCAGGTCCTAAAATAGGCAAATCTTTAATAACGACTCGTAAATCTGGGTATTCTTTTATTAAGTTTTCTATGTATGAATAGGACATCTTACAATATCCACAATTGTAATCAAAAAAATCAATCAGCACTCTTTTACCATTTGGATTTCCCAAAACAGCATCATGAGGGGAGTGAAAAATTTCTTTTTTTAAAAAGTTAATGATTGAAGCTTGTGTTTGTGCATCTTGTGCGCTTTTCTTTTCCAACTTTTCTTGGAGAACAAGCTGCATTTCAATCATAATTTCTGGATGCGTGAGTAAATAATCCCTTACAATTTTTTGAATATCATGATGATCGATCTGTGGTGTAATTTTTTCTTTGAGTTTAGATAAAAAAGAAGGATCTTCTAGAAGTTGTGCTTTAAGCTTTTCCGCGCTTAAATGATTTGCTGTTTTATTGCTGGATGTTGCATTTGATAGAGAAGATGAAAAGGTTAAAAGGCCCAACAGAATTGTTGCTAAAAGTCTAGCAATAAACGTTGTTTTTGAATGTTGAGACTGATGGATCATTTATATACGCCTTCATATTTCTATTATAATGCTTAAAGTCAAAGTCTATGAAAACTATTGCTTATATGCAATATAAGCCCTCAACTATAGCATATATCTAGTAGGTTGCAGAGAAAACATCAACTTTTTTCTCTAAGAAGATTTGATATGATGCACATTTACAATGATTATGTTCTTTAAGGACTGAAATTTCCTTTCTTTTTATCTGTGTTCATTTATGATGGTATCTAAAATATTTATACATGTTTATTGTGAAAAAAAGCACATTGATAATCCGATTAAGAGCATTTTACAGGTACTTTAATTGGGTACAGTAGAATGAATTAAATTGAATGATGAAAAGTAAAATTATGAAAACCATGATGCATTATGATTTATTTATCATTGGTGGAGGAATAAACGGGTGTGGGCTGGCAAGAGATGCCGCTGGACGCGGGTTTAAAGTGGGATTAGCGGAGATGAATGATCTTGCTTCGGGAACCTCAAGTGCATCGACAAAGCTTATTCATGGTGGACTTCGTTATCTTGAACATTATGAGTTTAAACTGGTTCGTGAAGCGTTAAAAGAACGAGAAGTTATCTGGCGTATGGCTCCACATATTGTGCGTCCTTTGCGCTTTCTTCTCCCCTATCATAAAGAATTGCGTCCTGCTTGGATGTTGCGTTTGGGACTCTTCATTTATGATTATTTAGGAAACTGGAATCAGAAATTATGGCGCAGTAAAACAGTTCATTTTTCAAAAAACTTTCCTTCCACACTTAAGAAAAAATACAGCAAAGGTTTTGAATATTCTGATGCAAGAGTAGATGATACGCGTTTGGTCATTGCTAATGCTCGTGATGCTGAGAAGCACGGAGCCGATATAAAAGTACGGACAGAAGTTCTCTCTTTAAAAAGAGAAAAAGAAAAATGGCTGATCACTCTTCAAAATAAATTAACTGGTAAAGAATATTGTGTGACAGCTTCTTATATTGCAAATATGGCAGGTCCTTGGATTAATCATATTCTGACAAATGTATTAGACTGTAAAGAAAATCCTCCTGTACGGCTTGTGAGGGGGTCTCATATTCTGATTCCTAAGCTTTATGCCCATGATCGTGCTTATATTTTTCAAAACGGTGATGGACGTATTCTCTTTTCTATTCCATATCAAGAAGAGTTTACATTGCTTGGAACAACAGATTGTGATTATCAGGGAGATCCCGCTCATGTCCATATTACAGATGCAGAAATTGATTATATCTGTGCAGCAGCGAGTGAATATTTCATTCAACCCATATTGCGTGAGAATATTGTTTGGACCTATTCTGGTGTTCGTCCGCTCTATGATGATGGTGCTTCAAAGGCACAAGAAATCACACGTGATTATGTTTTAAAAGAAATGGGTACAGAAAATGTGCCACGGATTCTTAATCTTTATGGTGGTAAAATTACAACTTATCGCAAACTCGCTGAAGATGCGATGAAATTTGTTGAAAAAGCTCTTGGGACAAAGGGAGCACCGTGGACAAAAAAATCAACGCTTCCTGGGGGTGATTTTCCGTATGATAGCTTAGAGATAATTGAAAAGAAAATCGCTCTTTTACTTCCAGGTTTAGATGCTTTTACATATCGCAGACTTGCACGCTCTTATGGTTCAGAAGCATTTGTGATATTTGCAAATGGCAAAGCAGATAAAGGAAAAGATTTTGGACATGGACTCTATGAAATAGAAGTCAAATGGTTAATCGAAAAGGAATGGGCAAAAACATGTGAAGATGTGTTGTGGCGCCGTTCAAAACTTGGACTTTTATTTAATGAGAACGAGATGCAGATTCTTTCTACTTATATACAAAATCAAAAATGAATTTAACAAAATTTAATAATAATTTCAAATTGTTAAAGAGTTTATTTATAGTTCTGTATAGATTCTCCTTCGAGGTGATAATATAAAAATATTTGTGCATATTGAAAATATAAAATGATGAAATTAAATGAAATATTCAGGAGCAAGGCTTGCCTGTAGATTCAATGAAATGAAGTACATTCATTAGAGAGGGAATTGATCTGATTAAGTATATAGGGAAGAGATATTTTATCTTTTGAGCGATGGAGAAGACTGGGTATTTTATACATCATTTATGTAATAAATGGAGAAATCTTATAAAAAAGAAGCCATAATGATACATTCTTATAATATTTTCATTTATTGTTCATCAATCTCCAAATAGCTTACAGATTGTAGTAGATAATGCCCATATAATCTTTAAAAGCGCATATAAGTGGTAAGGAGAACCGTTCAAATCAATTTTTATTATAATTTCATATCTTATAGCACTTGTTGCATGGACATAATATCTGAAACGCATTTCGTTAAGAGTAGTCTATTATGTTTCTTTCTTATATTTGTTTTAGCTAAAATTTTAGATCAATTATGAAAACCAATAAGATAGAGGATGTGTTTCTCTCTTTTTATGTATCGGCAAAGAGAATTGAATTTCTATGTAGTAGAAAAAAGTGGTGACTTTGTCTTATGAATGAAAAGCACTTAGTGGAGAAGAGAGAGTAATTTCTTATGATATTTTATGGTCCTCCATCATCCGTAAAATTTGCTGTAGCACCCATGTTGAGTTGGACAGACCAGCATTGCAGATTTTTTTATCGCCTTTTAACGAAAAAAGCCCTTCTTTATACTGAAATGATTGTAGCGGATGCTGTTATCCATGGCGCTCGCAAACAAATATTGGCTTTGAATCATGAAGAACATCCCGTTGCCTTGCAATTAGGAGGAGCAGATCCAAAAAGATTGGCACAGGCTGCACAAATTGCTGAAGAATTTGGTTATGACGAAATAAATCTTAATGTTGGTTGTCCATCAAATCGTGTTCAATCCGGTGTATTTGGTGCTTGCTTGATGTTACATCCTGATATTGTGGCAAATGCCGTGGAAGCAATGAAGCAAGTGGTTACGATACCTGTAACTGTCAAATGTCGTGTTGGTGTGGATGAGCAAGATGAAGAATTCGCTTTAGATGTTTTAGCCAATCAAGTTTGGAATGCTGGATGTGATGCACTCTGGATACATGCACGCAAAGCATGGCTACAAGGGTTAAGCCCGAAAGAAAATCGCAATATTCCCCCACTCAATTATGAACGGGTTTATAAATTAAAACGTAAATATCCACATAAATTCATTGGGATAAATGGTGGAATTACATCTATTTTTGAGATAAAGGAGCATTTAACTTTGTGTGATGCGACCATGGTTGGTCGACAAGTTTATCATGATCCAGCTTTATTAAAACAGGTTGATTTTGAAATATATGGTGAACCGCACAATGATCTGACTGATAGTGATCTTATTGAAGCTATGTGTGATTATGCTGCTCGACATATCGCATTAGGAGGACGGCTTTCTCATGTGACACGTCATATGATTGGTTTATTTCATGGTAGGGATGGGGCACGTCGATGGCGGCAAATATTATCAAATGATGCAACAAAAAATGATGCGAACATCCATGTTTTAAAAGAAGCTTTTTCTGCCCTCACTTAATAAGTGTTTACAGATGAGTTTATGTTAAAATTCAGATTCTCTTAAAGCTTTCCTGCTTTACGAAGATTTTTAAAAGTCCAGCTTCATGTATTTTAGAAAACTATCATCTTTATATGGAGATGATATTGCACGCTAAATAGTCTATTCGATACATGTGTCTTAATATGGAAATAGGTTAATATTATAATATAAAAAAATACAAGAACAGATTGATAATATTTTATAATATCTCATTTTAGATGAGTCATCATTTTGTTTGAAAATTAAGCAACAAAATAATTTCGCAAATAATATTTTATATTTTAAAACACTGCTTTTAAAAAACCAATAAATTATTCATATCCTGTATATATGACAAGATTCCCATAAAAGATTGTAGATTTGAAAAGGTATCTTCATGACTGTTAGTCCATTTGATGATTTTCGTGCTTTACTCACAAATTTACCTAGTGCTGATGCGTTTTCTATAACTTTGGCAAAAAAACGGCAAAACAAATTAACAAATTCTCAAGGGGCTCTGGGGAAATTGGGAGATATTGCAGTTTGGTATGCAGGATGGAGAGGAGCAGAAAAGCCTATCATAAAACGGCCTCTCGTCGCTATTTTTTCTGGAAATCATGGTGTTACAGAGGAGAATATTACTCCATTACCGCAATCTATGACACAAAAGATGGTACAAAATTTTGCAACGGGTGGTGCTGCTATTAATCAAATTTGCATAGCTTATGATCTTGGTTTGAAGATATTTGATTTAGCCCTGGAATATCCCACAATGAATATTACCAAAGATGCTGCAATGGATGAGCGTAGTGCAGCTGCTACAATGGCATTTGGAATGGAATCCATTGCTGGTGGAACAGATCTTTTATGTATAGGTGAAATGGGCATTGGAAATACAACAATAGCTTCAGCTTTGTGTTTAGCATTGTTTGGTGGGGATGTTGAGGAATGGACAGAAAGTGCCATGGGATCAGATGGAGAATTTTATCAGCGTAAAATAGCGACGCTCAAGACAGCGATCTCTTTACATAAAGAACATTTTCATGATCCTTTTGAAATAATGCGTCGATTAGGAGGACGTGAAATTGCTGCTATGGTTGGAGCGATTTTGGCTGCAAGAATGGAAAAAATTCCGGTTATTTTAGATGGTTTTGTAGCAACAGCAGCCGCAGCAATTCTTTATAAAATGCATCCGAGAGCTCTTGATCATACTCTTGTGGGGCATGTTTCTTCTGAGGCAGTACATCATAAACTTTTAAAAACAATTGGCCAAGAACCTCTTCTAGATTTGAAAATGCGCCTTGGCGAAGGGACAGGTGCAGCTATGGCAGCAGGTGTCGTCAAGGCTGCTATTTTGACACATACACAAATGGCGTTTTTTGAAAAAGAGAATTTAACCGCCTGAGAGATGATTCTGTTTTACAGAATCCTTTCAGAATCTTGTTCACTGGTTTTGTCTTGTAATTTTATGTAATTGAGTGGAAGTTCTGTTGTATATTTAATCTGTTCCATTGCAAAAGAAGATGAGACATCACGAATATCAATTTGAGCAATTAATTTTTTATAAAAAAGATCATAAGCTTCAATATTGGGAACGACAACGCGCAATAAATAGTCAATATCCCCACTCATTCGATAAAATTCAATGACTTCACGAAATTCCTGTACAATTTTTGAAAAACGTTTAAACCATTCATGGCTGTGTGTGTTTGTACGAATAGAAACAAAAACAGTAACATGAGCATTTACTTTTTCTGGAGAAAGGACAGCAACACGACGCTGAATAACACCATCCTCTTCAAGTTTTTGAATCCTGCGCCAGCAAGGCGTGGTTGAAAGTCCAACTCTTTTAGCAATATCAGCAACAGAGAGTGTCGCATTTTCTTGCAAAAGATGTAGAATTTTTCGATCAAGACGATCCATATTTTTTCTCAATATTCAGTTTATAAAAATTTACGCACCAAACTACGCAAATACACAACAAGCTCATCATTAAACCATGGATTTTTTTGTAACCAAGAAGTGTTTCTCCATGAAGGATGGGGCAAAGGCATAACATTATAGCCTCGAGGTTGGCGTATGGAAAGAATATTCCTCCAATCATTGACGGTTGCTGAAACAGTTTTATGTTTCAGTTCTGTAATATGCCATTTTTGTGCATAACTTCCAATAGCAATTACAAGCTTTATTTGTGGCATCGCTTGAAATACTTTCTCATGCCATATCTCACGACATTCACGTCTTGGTGGCAAATCGGATTTATTTTTGTCGTAACCTGGAAAACAAAATCCCATAGGAACAATAGCGAAGAGAGATCTATTATAAAACTCTTCTTTCGAGACATTTAGCCAATGACGTAATCTTTCACCAGAGCGATCATTAAAAGGGATAGAAGTTTCATGGACACGCAACCCAGGTGCTTGACCTGCGATTGCAATTAAAGCCCTATCAGATAAATAAACAACGGGATTTGGTTCATGAGGAAGAGGAGGGAGATAACATGGTTGTTGAATACAAATCCGACAAGAATAAATTTGTTTTTGAAGTTTGATAATTTGGTTACAGTGTTGTTGCTTCATGGGCAAATAGGAAATTGAAAAATATTCTTCTTATTCTGTCCGTCGATGTGCTTTTCGCCATTCTTTCGGTCGTTGAAAATTGGATTGCCATATTCCTTTTTTTTTCTTTTTAGCTTCTTGCTCTTCTTGAGGGTAATCATAATAACTTACAGCCCAACCCTTCCGTACAAGCATTGCATTGATATTGCTGACTTGTTTTGTTTTGCATGTTGCAAGAATGCGACGGTATTTATCTTTTTTATGCCAATAACATCTAACGGGTTGATTGGCTATAAGTTGTTCTAAATACTTTTTTGCTTCAAGCCCACATGGATAATGTGCCTCCTTTTTACCGCAAAATTGGTGGAGTTCAGGGGCGTCGATTCCTGCAAGCCGAATCATGATAGAAGAAATCATGAGTGAGTCGCCATCAATAACAAATGCTTGACCTTCAATAGATGTTTTTGAAGAAAAATTTTCTTTTTGAGGGGACGCTTGAATGTATTTAAAATAAATTGTTATAATGAGCGCAGCAATAAAAATATTAAAACCAGTAATTTTGAGCTTAACGTTTTTTTGATCAAAAGAGAAAAACTTTTTTTTCATGAAATTTAAAAAACTGCTACTATAACATGTTTTATTGAGTGAGAATTTCCTATAAATTCTGCGAGTATTTCCATTCTCTTGATAAAAATACCGCTTTATTGTGATGGAAATATTTTGTTATTGTCATGCATTTTATATCTTTATTACATATCAAAATAGATCAAAGATAATACTATGATAAAGCTTATCATTATAATACAGATAAGCGATCAAAAAACAAATCAACCCATTCCGTAAAAATGCATAGTTTACAGATAGATTGCTTTCTTTAATTAAAAAAACAAAAACACTCTCCAAAAATAATTTTGAAGAGCAAAAAACACTCTTTTAGGGTTTAGAAATTATCAGTTAAACGATATAACCCACTTATTTAATTTTTGTTTCTTTAAATTCGACGTGCTTTTTTACAACTGGATCATATTTACGTTTGCTCATTTTATCTGTCATTGTACGACTGTTTTTCTTCGTCACATAGAAAAAACCAGTATCTGCAGTTGATAAAAGCTTGATCTTAATGGTTGCTGCCTTAGCCATAATTTAAGATTCCTATTTATATTATATCGAAAAACAATATTGCCTTATTTTTAAAATCTATTTTTCATATAATCAGATTTTGCGGCAACACTACGGATGTTCTAAAAAAAGTCAAGAGCTGATTAATTTTCTGATAATTTGTACAAACACCAAAATCACGGATAAGATGAAAAAACAAGTGATGGCTGCTGAAAAATCAAAGCATGAAAAGATATCCATGGTTTGACTGTAAGAATTGGTCCCATAAATATATCAATTCCATAACAAAAATTAAGTAGAATAAGCATAGCCAGTTCATGTCCTAAAAAGCGCACCAAGATATGTGCGTTCTATTATGTAAAAATTGGCTCACACACTTCCGAGGAAAAAGAGAGCCAATATCAAAAGCCATTGGTGTTTTGTTATCCATAATATCATAAAAGTTTCCCAAAAACCTAAGACGGCTCAGCCTAGGATAATGCCGATCCTTTGCATAATCGCTTATAATCTTTATAGGAATTAAGAAGAAAATATTACTAAGTGTGAGCGTTGCCATAAAATGTGCAGTCTCATTTTCGTTATATCCCGTTATATCCAATGAATAAATTAAAGGGTGTTATAAGAATTACCCATTTGGATAGCACGGTAAAGAAAGACTTTCATCAATGATGCTTGGAATATGAAAAAGATAGAAAACGCATAACCACTGCTGATTCTCTTTAAACTTTAAAATTCATTTTCAGACTATAAGAATTAGTATAGAATAAAGGACAATAAGGATATAGTCTGTCGCAAAAGACATAAAACTCTGTGCTCCTGCCTTTGCTAGCAGTGACTTCTCATAAGTTTTACTATAATAGTATAAATTAAGTGTATTAAGGCATGCTTTAACTGATGCACAACCATTGTTTGAAAACTCTGACAGGATAAAAAGAATTGTTATCGTCAAATGTAATATAAATCTTCAAATGAACCAAATTCATATGGATTTTTAAAAAATAGAATTCTAAAAACGCAAAGTCCCTATGATCATCATTATCAATATTGTTTGAATAATACCTAGCTATAAGGTGATTCGAGTAGTGAATATGGCAGCAATAATTGTAGCAATTCTACCAATTATTTTGCTATAGTCGATGGCTCGATTTTCTATTTAAAATACCTTTTTCTGTCATGAGAAGTGAAACAAGTTGTCTTTCCAATGCTATCCAACAGTGCTAACGGTTGTAATAACTGCAACGGTTACGCATAAAGAATTATTATGAGAATTCAAATTTTTTATCATGTAGATGGCTTAATTATGCTTTTATTTATGAGGCTAATGAAATGTTAACTTGGAATAAAAGAAATACAAACCTATCCTTTTTAAATTTTTCAGTTATTTCATACAGAAAGTTATTTCAATTTTTTATCTGATTATGATTATATTAAATAATATAATTACTACAAATTATAGAGTGTTTCTTATTTTTTAATAATCAATATTTTGTAATTATTATCAATAATATTCAATTTTAGGGAAATAACATAACTATTAAATTTCTCTCACAAGCGTTTAAAATCTTTTAAATAAAAATTATAACAATTTGTTTTAATTTTTTGTTTAGTTAAGATTCTTTCTTCTATAAAAAGCATGTCTTTGTTTTTTCGTTATAAGTTTGTTTTTATGGTAAGATCTCGATGAAAAAGCTATTGGACGAGGTTCTGTTAAGAGCTCAAAGCATAGAGCACCCGCAAAAGGCTGTACTGTTATAAGTTTTACCTCTACAATATCACTTAGTTGATAGCCTTTGTGACTACGCTTTCCCACAAGAGTATGTTGTACTTCATCAAAATAATAATAATCATTTTTAAGTGTCGTAATATGTACAAAACCATCTGTATTAAGCCTATCGAGTGAGATAAAAAGTCCAGCTTTTGTTACACCAGAAACACGACCTGTAAAAATACAGCCGATTTTGTTGGTTAAATAATGGGCGACAAGTCGATCAACGGTTTCTCTTTCAGCGACCATTGCACGGCGCTCATATAAGGAAATTTGCGTGGCAATTTCCGCAAGATTTTGTTCTTGTTTTTTGGTTAATTGATCGTTGCCTAATTTTAGAGCTTTAATGAGTGCACGATGAATAATAAGATCAGCATAACGGCGAATGGGTGATGTAAAATGTGTATAGTTATGTAAATTCAAACCAAAATGACCAATATTTTGAGGATTATATTCCGCTTGAGATTGTGTGCGCAAAATAACTTGATTAACCAATTCTTGTTGTTGGGTATTTATAACTTTTGTTAAAATATTATTAAGGCGTGCAGATGTAAGCTCTGCACCTCGAGAGAGTGATATTCCCAAACTTTGTAGAAAACTTCGTAGTATTTCTTGTTTTGCAAGAGAAGGTTTTTCATGGATACGATAGATGAGGGGTTGGTGATGTTCTTTTAATGTTTCAGAAGCGGCAATATTTGCTTGTATCATGAATTCTTCAATCAAACGATGTGCTTCTAAATGTGGTTCACTAACAACATCTTTAATACATCCATTTTGATCAAGGATAATCTTTTTTTCTGCTATTTCTAATGCCAACGGCTGTCGACGATTCCGCGCGATTTTGAGACACCTATAAGCGTCCCATAATGGTTGTAAAACATTCTCGAAAAAGGACGCAGTTTTTTTATTTATATTTCCCTCAATTGCTAATTGCACTTCTTGATAAGAGAACTTGGCTACTACATGCACCATAACACGGTGAAAACTGTGTTTTCGTTTGTTCCCATTTGCATCAAAAACCATCCGAACGGCCAAAGCTGGTCTTTCTTTTCCTTCACGCAGAGAACATAAATCATTAGAAATGCGTTCTGGCAGCATTGGCACAACACGATCAGGAAAATAAACAGAATTTCCTCGTTTTAATGCTTCTTTATCTAAAGGGCTTCCTGTTTTGATATAATAAGAAACATCTGCAATTGCGACGAAAATAATCCAACCTCCAACATTGGCAGGATCTTGATCTTTTGTTGCATAAACGGCATCATCATGGTCTTTTGCATCGAATGGATCAATTGTAATAAACGGTAATTGCCGCCAATCTTCACGATTTTCTCTGTTGGCAGGTTTGATATGTTTGACTTGCTCAAGCACATCTTCAGGAAAAATATAAGGAATGCCTTTTGAAAGAAGCGCAATCATTGAGAGTGTTTTTTCACTGTCAATATGCCCTAAAACATTCTTTATTTGTGCTGTTTTTAATCCATAACCGGTATTTTTTTTAATTTCAACTTCAACAAGGTTTCCTGCTTCTATCTTCATATTTGAAGATATCTCAGAGCTCTCAATAATGAGTTCGTCCGTTTTACGCTCTATAGGGTCAAGTCGCCATTGGTCATTTTTCAACTCTCGTACAATACCAAATATGCTCTTTGGTGACACTTCAACTTTACGGATAATTCTCCCTGTATAAGGAAAACTTTGAGATGTTTTAGTTCGAAAAACTTTTACGAGAACATGATCTCCAATCCCAATGCTTGCCCCTTTTATGCGATGAAAAGAGTGTATTTCAATATTTGGTTTTGGTCCATCTTCCCATTCAACAGGTTGTGCGATCAAACTGCCATCTTCATCGCGTCCACTAATTTTTACTAAAGCAACTGGCGGCAATTTTCCTTTGTTTATTGCTCTTTTACGTTGTTTTGATATGAGGTTTTGATCTTTCAGTTCACGTAAAATACCCCTTAGCCAGATACGAGAATCACCTTTTAAGTTAAAAGCTTTGGCGATTTCTCGTTTACTTGATTGGTCAGGATTCTCATTTATAAAGGAAAGGATTTCTGCTTTTTGGGGCAGTTTTTCCATATTGAATGATTGAAAATATTTTGTTTTTTTTTCGCCTTGAGCCAAAATTTATGTCTCTTTTCTTTTGGAAGGAGCTTTTTTTGTCGTTACTTTTTTACTGGAAGCCTTACCGGTTGCTTTTTTATGAGATGTTTTAGCTGATATAAGTTCTAATGCTTCTGAAAGTGTTACACTAATTGGTTCTTTATCTTTTGGCAATGTTGCATTAATTTTGCCCCAATTAACATACGGACCATAACGTCCATTGCGTACGGTGACAGTTCCTCCATCAGGGTGTTCTCCTAATGTTGCGAGTTCTGCCGATGTTGTCCTGCTCCGCGTTGTTTTATTTTCTTGTTTTTCGGCCAATACTGTAACAGCACGGTTGATGCCAATATCAAAAACGTCATCTGCATGAAGAAGGGGAGCAGACTTACCATTATGCGTAAGGTAAGGACCATAGCGTCCGATAGTTGCTGTAATCATTTTGCCTGTTTCAGGATGTGTACCAATTTCACGGGGTAGGGATAGTAAAGCTAAGGCTTTATCAAGAGTGATATTTTCTGCCTGCCATTCTTTTGGTAGTCCTGAGCGCTTGGCTTCTTTGCTTTCACCAAGTTGAATATAGGGACCAAAACGACCATTGCGAAGAGAAATATCTTTTCCTGTTTGAGGATCGACACCGAGCATAACAGGTTCATCATTCCGAATGACTTCATTCTCTTCTCCAGTATCTGTGCCAAGTTGGCGTGTATATTTGCATTCGGGATAATTGGAGCAGCCAACAAATGCACCATAACGCCCTAGCTTTAAGGATAATTCACCGTTTGTACAAAGGGGACAAGAACGAACATCACTTCCATCTTCACGTACAGGAAAAGCAAGAGGAGCTAATGTCACGTTTAAAACATCAAGGACATTGGTTATACGCAGTTCTTTAATATTGCTAATAGACGCGTTAAATCCATCCCAAAAATCGCGCATGACATCTTTCCAAGAAAGTTTTCCATCCGATATAAGGTCCAGTTTTTCCTCAAGGTCTGCTGTGAAACCATATTCTACATAGCGATTAAAGAAATTTTCAAGAAAGGCTGTAACGATACGTCCTTTAGCATCAGGAATAAGTTTTCGTTTATCAATGATAATATATCCGCGATCACACAATGTCGCCAACGTAGAGGCATAGGTTGAAGGACGACCAATTCCCAGCTCTTCAAGCTTCTTAATTAAGGAAGCTTCAGAATAACGGGGGGGTGGTTCTGTGCTATGTTGTATAGCTTCGACTTTTTCTTTTTCAAGTGCTTCACCAGTGTTTATTTGTGGCAAACGTGTTGTTTCATTTTCTTCACTGTTTTCTTCTTCTCGTTGATCCGTGTAAACAGAAATAAAGCCATCAAAACGAATAACAGAACCTGTTGCACGTAGATTTGCATGGTTTTCTCCTTGCTGTGCTTCA
This sequence comes from Bartonella sp. MM73XJBT, assembly GCF_028618465.1. Classification (NCBI taxonomy): domain Bacteria; kingdom Pseudomonadati; phylum Pseudomonadota; class Alphaproteobacteria; order Hyphomicrobiales; family Bartonellaceae; genus Bartonella; species Bartonella sp. MM73XJBT. The sequence goes on from NZ_JAQISY010000002.1 coordinate 111,725, forward strand.
ATTTCAACGGTTGTACGTTCAATTTCAGCAGAACACATTTGGCTGGCAATAGCGCGCTTCCAGATTAACTCATAGAGCTTTGCCTGATCGCTATCGAGAAAACCTCGTACTTGATTGGGAGTACGTTGAAAATCTGTGGGGCGGATAGCTTCATGCGCTTCTTGTGCATTTTTGGCTTTTGTTGAATAAAAACGTGGTTTTTCAGGGATATAATCACTGCCAAAAGATTCATGAATTACTTTTCGTGCTGAATCAATGGCTTCTGGCGCTATTTGCACACCATCGGTACGCATATAGGTAATAAGCCCCGCCGTTTCACCATTAATTTCAACACCTTCGTAAAGTTTTTGAGCAATTTGCATAGTGCGAGAAGCTGAAAATCCTAATTTTGAAGAAGCAGCTTGCTGTAAAGTAGATGTTGTAAATGGGGGAGCAGGATTTCTTTTTGTCGGCTTTGCTTCAACACTGAATGTACGATATTTTGCTTTCTCCAACATAAGGCGAATTTGATCTGCTTGTTCTTGAGATTGAATATCAAGTTTGCCAATTTTCCTTTGATTAAACATTGTTAATCTTGCTTGAAAGCTATCATTTCTGATGGTCTTTAAGTCTGTTGTAAGAGACCAATAATCCTCTTTGATAAAATGTTCTATTTCTGCTTCACGATCACAAATAATACGCAAAGCGACAGATTGAACACGACCAGCAGAGCGTGCACCGGGAAGTTTACGCCACAAAACAGGCGAGAGCGTAAAACCAACAAGATAATCAAGAGCACGACGTGCAAGATAAGCATCTACAAGTGATGTATCAATATCACGTGGATTGTTCATGGCATCAAGCACAGACTTTTTGGTGATCGCATTGAATACAACCCGTTTAACAGGTTTATCCTTTAAAACTTTTTTTTGACGAAGAACATCCAAAATATGCCAAGAAATAGCTTCTCCTTCTCTATCAGGGTCGGTTGCTAAGATGAGGCTATCAGCTTCTTTAACTGCTTTTGCTATTTCATTTAAACGTTTCGCGGCAACAGAATCTATATCCCATTTCATAGAAAAATCTTGATCGGGTAGAACGGAACCATCTTTTGCAGGCAAATCACGAACATGTCCAAATGATGCTACGACTTTGTATTGAGATCCAAGATATTTATTAATTGTCTTTGCTTTTGCTGGTGATTCAACGATAACGATATTCATAATTTTACCCGAATGTTGAAATAAAAACTTTTCTATAATCCTCTTTCACACGAATAGCTAATAGCAATTGGTTAAGAGCACATAAAAAAATATTCGTCATACAAAAAACATTAATATTGTACAACTTGTAATTGTTATTATTCAAATACACCCTATATGGAATTATAAGATTTATTTTATATTGTTAATACAAAAACATACGGCAAAATACTAAGATAACATCTGTTGAGAAGTAGGAGGGAAAATGCTCAAGGATAGAAAATTATGTTTATAAATCATTTAAAAGTTATCCAATATATTACAGATATGTCCAAACAAATGAATCAAATGGCACGTCAAGCGCACAGCCCACTTTTAGCACTGCTTTTGGATATGGTTGCCAAAGAAGGGCAAAGTATTATTAATAGTGCTGAAGCTCTTGGGGAAGATCCAAACTCGACAATGACACATAACCACCAGCATGTCGAGTAAGCTTTCCAGCAAGCTCAAGCTCAACCAGCAAGAGGTAGAGATTTGGGAGTGCAACACCTGAATGGGTACTGAGTGTATCTAAGTCAATGGGTGTTGTGGAAAGGGCAGAGAGAACTAGAGCACGTTCTTTGTCATCTCCAAGGCAAGAAGGGCTTTGATATTTTTCATGAGGTGTACTAAAATTGTCCTTTTCAAATTGTAGAGAGGCAGCATCCTCTTCCTCAAAAAAATTGAGTTGAGAATTCGGTGAAGCAGAAATTAATGGTGTAAGCGTTTCTATGATATCAGCAGGATGCGTGGTGAGTTGAGCGCCGTCCTTGATGAGATTGTTTGTACCAACAGACCTTGGATCAAGTGGAGAGCCAGGAACGGCAAAAATCAATCGTCCCATTTCGGCGGCTTGACGTGCGGTAATTAAGGACCCTGATCGCAATGCTGCTTCCACAACCAAAAGACCAAGTGATAAACCTGCAATGATACGGTTTCTTCTGGGAAAATCGATAGCACGTGGCTTCCAAGCAATGGGCATTTCACTGATAATTGCTCCACCGTTAGCGATAATATCTTCATAGAGTTTTTTATTTTCAGGAGGATAAATGTGATCAATTCCACCAGCCATTACCGCAACTGTGCCTGTTAATAGACTTGCCTGATGTACAATGCTATCAATTCCACGAGCGAGTCCAGAAATTGTTGTAAAGCCAGCATCTCCAAGAAAATGCGCAAATTGAGCAGCAAGTTTTTTGCCAGCCGCTGAGGCATTTCGAGATCCTACAATCCCAACAGAAGGTTTTTGAAAAACTGAAACATCACCTTTTATGGCAATAAGAGGTGGTGAGGCTTCTGTCACCTTAAGAAAGGTTGGATAATCAGGCTCTCCTACAGCGATAAAACGAATACCTAACCTTTCGGCTTCTTGCATTTCTTTTTCTGCTTCTTCTATCGTTGTTATGCGAACAGATGTAGAAAGACCGCCTTTTCTACTGAGCTCAGGAAGTGCTCCTAGAGCGTTTTCTGCTGTTTTATAATGATCTATGAGATTGCGAAAACTCACTGCTCCTATATTCTCACTACGCAATAATCGTAACCAATTTAGACGTTGACGATCCGTGAGAAGGATTCCTTTATTTATCCCCGTTTTGCGTACCAATCTTGCTTTCTTTCCCAATTAATAATCTACTGATATTTGCGTAATGTTTTATATATACAAATATGCTCATAGCTGACAGCATACAATAGAAATGAGAATCGGAAAAATAAAAAGCAAATATTGGAGTCATCGCTACAGCAATAAGTGCAGATAAAGAAGAATAGCGGGTGAGTAAAAAAATCCCCATCCATACAACAATGAAAAAAATTGCTATTGGCCAGTAGATTGCTAAACAAACACCAAGATATGTCGCAACGCCTTTACCACCTTTAAACTTCAGCCATATGGGAAAAAGATGTCCCAAAAAAGCAAAAAAACCAGCTAGAAAAATAATGAGACTATTTTCTATTGGATTATTTAAATATTTTATAACAAGAATAACAATAGTTCCCTTCAACATATCGCAAAGAAGTGTCAGAGCGGCAACTTTTTTATTTCCTGTTCTTAGAACATTCGTAGCTCCAATATTTCCAGAACCAATTTTTCTCACATCACCAAGTCTAGCCAATCGCGTAAAAAGTAGCCCAAATGGGATCGAGCCAACGAGATAGGACATGAGAAAAATAAACCATGGAGTGAACTGGAAAAGTGTTTCACCTTCATTCATGAAAAATCTCATTAAGTTTCCTGATTAAGTTTAAAGATTGATCGTCCTTTAACAAAGGTTTGGAGAACTCGCCCTTGAAAGCGTGCATTTTCAAAAGATGTATTTTTTGAGCGTGAATACAACCTGTCGGTAGAAACAACCCACGGTTCTTCAAGATCAACCAAAATAAGATCTGCATGAGCACCTTTTTTAAGTGTTCCTGCATGAAGGCCAAAGAGTTTAGCTGGTGCTGTTGATAAAAGTTCAGTGAGTCGTAGAAGAGATATCGTCTGATCATGATAAAGGCGTAAAGCCGCACTCAATAAAGTTTCCATACCAATGGCACCTGAAGATGCTTCATTAAATGGTAAATTTTTTGTATCAACATGTTGAGGATCATGAGAAGAGACAATAATATCTACTGTCCTATCTTTTATTGCTTCAATCATTGCTATACGATCTTCTTCTGTACGCAATGGAGGCATAAAACGGAAAGAAGTATGATATTCACCAATGTCATTTTCATTAAGAGATAAATGATGAATGGATACACCGGCTGTAATCTTTTCACTGCGTTGTTTACCTAAGCGAAGTGCATCGGCAGAGAGTGCTGTCGATATTTGGGTAGCATGATAGCGTGTTTGTGTTAATGCTGCTAGTCGTAAATCTCTTTCGAGAGGAATAACTTCTGCTTCGCGAGGGATACCAGAGAGTCCTAGCCAACTGGCGAGCAATCCTTCATTCATAACACCTTTTCCTGTAAGCTCCTTATCTTGTGTTTCATGCATCAAGAGAACATCGAAGTCGCGAGCATAAGTCATTGCACGTCGCATAACAGATGAGCTTTGCAGTGTCTTTTTTCCTTCACTAAAAGCAATTGCTCCCGCATCTTTTAGCAAGCCAAATTCAGTTATTTCTTGCCCATTGAAACCTTGCGTAATTGCAGCAACGGGATAAATATTAACTGATGACATTTCCTGTGCTGTACGCATAATGAATTCAACAAGTGCTCTATTATCAATAATTGGATTTGTATCTGGCATCATAAGAAAAGAAGTAATGCCACCTGCTGCTGCTGCTTGACTTGCTGTGGCAATGGTTTCACGGTCTTCATTTCCTGGTTCCCCAACGAAAACACGCGCATCAACAAGTCCAGGGAGAATTGCTTTGTTTTGTGCATTAATAATTTCCGCACCATCAGGAAATCCTTGATTTAAAGCTTCCTTTCCAGCAGCTATAATCCGTCCATTTTCAACAATAACTGTACCAATTTCATCAACTGTGCGTGAAGGATCAATAATACGAGCGTTTTGAAAGACAATTGGCTTTGTCATTTTTTTTCTCCACTGGTCTGAAGACGTGAATCCAATAAGGCTTCCATCACAGCCATACGCACAGCAATACCCATTTCTACTTGTGTATGAATCATGCTTTGTGGTCCATCTGCTATATCAGATGCGATTTCTATACCACGGTTTATTGGACCTGGATGGAGAATAATGCAATCGTTTTTAGCATAAGCCAAATTTTCTTTATGCAAGCCGAAATAATGAAAATACTCACGAATAGAGGGAATAAACGAACCTGTCATACGTTCATGTTGTAAGCGGAGCATCATGATAACATCAGCATCTTTAAGGCCTTCTTTCATGGTGTTAAAAACCTCAACGCTCATATCAGCAATTCCTGTGGGTAAGAGTGTGGAAGGAGCAACAACACGAACTCGCGCTCCCAAAGCATTGAGACTTAGGATATTGGAACGCGCTACACGTGAGTGCAAGATATCTCCACAAATTGCAACCGTTAATCCTTCAATACGACCTTTTGTTCTTTTGATTGTCAGGGCATCTAATAGAGCTTGGGTTGGATGTTCATGGGCACCATCACCTGCATTAATCACACAACAATCAACTTTTTGCGCTAACAAAGCAGCTGCTCCAGCACTACTATGGCGAATAACAAGTATATCTGGTTTCATTGCATTGAGAGTTGTGGCTGTATCAATCAATGTTTCCCCTTTTTTTACAGATGAATTACTGATAGCCATATTCATCACATTTGCTCCCAATCGTTTGCCGGCTAATTCGAAAGAGGATCGTGTTCGTGTGGAAGCTTCAAAGAAGAGGTTAATTTGAGTCCGTCCATATAATAGAGATTTTGTTTTATCAATTTTTTTAGAAAGAGTAACATTTGTATCTGCACGATTAAGCAATGTAGACAGGTCTTGTATACTCAAACCTTTAATACCTAAAAGATGTTGATGGGGAAAAAGGGGGAAAAAAATATTTTGAGTCATAGCATTCTATTCTATCTCTCTCTAAACAGATTAAACAAGCATTTGTTTGAATATGATAAATGTTTTTTAACTGCAAAAAGACAATTAGTCTATTAGTAGTCTATGATATGAATAATTTGAATAATGGAATATGCTTATGAATGCTGTATTTGTGCAAAATGCCCGTCGAAAAAATGCGTTTCTCAGTGATACGCTGATGTTTCGTATTGCTTCTAGTTTGCCTAAATTTTTATTAGCAAGTTTTGAAGAAATAGGAGATTTTGTAGCAAGTCGTGAAGCATGGGAGTTTTCTTCTTTGGCGAATCGTTATCCTCCAGTTTTGCGCTATAACGATGAATGGGGGAAACAGGTGGAAAAATTAGAGATACACTCTTCTTATCAAGCTCTTCAACAATATTCTAGACAGGCTGGTTTGGTTACCTCGCTTTGGGAAAACTCTACAGCAGAAAATGGAGTACGCTATCAAGCACGTGCTATTCGCTTGGCTTTATCTGCTAGTTTGGAAACAGGACATTTGAATGAGGTCATTATAACAAGTGCAACTATTGCAGTCTTAATTAGTGATGTTGAGCTTTTTAAAAAATGGCAAAATCTACTCTTATCACGACAATATGATTTATCTTCAAAGCCTATTCATAGTAAAAAATCGGCTTCACTCACCTGCGCTTTTGATGATGTTGAACAAGGAGAAAAATACGCTTTCAATTTTCCCAGTGTTAAGAAAATTTCTTTTGATGAAAAAATGGGGCGTGATCTGTATCGTTTAAATGTTGTAAAAACCAATGTTATTAATCCTATAGTGGATGGGTATCTTGTGAGTGCAGAGTTAGACGGTCATTTAAGCTGCTTTTTAGTGCCACGTATCCAAGAAAATGGTGCATTAAATGGGAACATTAAAATTCGTCATTTGCTGCAGCGTTCAGGAGAAAATTTAACGCCAGAGGGTGTTGTTGATTTTCAAGGAAGTTATGGTTGGCTATTGGGAAATATGGGAGAGGGGCTTAAAGTCATTAAAGATATCGAAACGATGATGCGTTTTGATCAATCTGTTGTATCTGCAGGTGTTTTGCGCGCTGCACTTCAATTTGGCATAGATTTTTTCCGGCAAAAAATACCAGATCAGCCTTTACCACCACTAACAGAACGTATTTTTGCAGATATTGCACTGGATATTGCTGCCGCACAAGCATTGGTTTTACGTTTAGCACGAGCCTTTGATAATGCCGCAAATGATCGCTCTGAAGCAGCTTTTGCACGAATCATGACGCCTATTATTGCTTATCATGTAAGCCAATTAGTTATACCTATTATTGGCGAAATTATTGCACAGCTTGGTATCGAAAGTTTTGTAGAAGGAAACCCATTATCACAAATGTTGTGTAATGGGCCTGCACGAATTGTCAGAAATATTTCTGCTAATCAATTGGTAAAGGATGCAATTCTCATAGCTGAAAAAGCACCAGGATTGTTTCAGAAATTGTTAGAAAAAATTGCCCTTGATATTGGTCCTGCTGGACCAAGAGCGATTGAGATCATTAAATCTGCTGTAGAGATGGCATCGGCAAACGAGGGTGCTGGAAGATTTTTTGTCGAACAAGTAGCGTACGCAGCAGCAGCAGCAGCATTACATTCGACAGATATAGAGCATGTTGCAAATGCCTATATGGAAAGTCGCCTTGGTGGGCAATGGAGATCTTCCTATGGGATGCTTATCGCACGATACAATGCGGGACATTTGCTCAATGTTCTTTATCCCTCCATATGATGAAGGCTTTGAATTCTGTTGAGAGCACCTTGCAATATAAAAGCAGCAGCAGCCGAATCAATGCGTCTTGCTCTTTTAGCACGCGATACGTCCATTTCTAGAAGAGAGCGTTCTGCGGCAATCGTTGATAAGCGTTCATCCCAAAAAATAAATGGAATTTCTGTATGTGCTTTCATATTACTTACAAAGGTTCTTGTTGCTTGAGCACGCGGACCACTGCTTCCATCCATATTAAGAGGTAATCCCATGACAATAGCTCCCACATTTTCACCATCAAAAATTTTTATAAGTCTGTGTGCATCTTCCATGAATTTTTTTCGTTGAAGCACAGGACGCGGATTTGCAAAAATTAATCCGATATCAGAAATCGCAATTCCAATCGTTTTTGTACCCAAATCTAAGCCTGCTATTGTTTGCCTAGGCAAAATATGGAGCATCGCTTCATTTATGTTAATAATGGCCATGAGATTTATAATTTAGGTCTTTTCGTGTTTCAGGTTCATAGTTATATTCTCTTTGCATATCAATATTCTTGCGCTTGCAAACGTAGCCTTGTATAGCCAATAAATATTAAAATAAAAAAGCAGAAAGGCATAATATGTCTGTCGATCAAGAAACAGTCAAGCGGGTAGCGCATTTAGCGCGTATTGCTATCCACGACGATGAAGCGCAGCGTATGACAAAAGAACTCAATGTCATTTTAGGTTTTGTGGAACAATTGAATGAAGTTGATGTCAGCAGTGTTGAACCATTGACATCCGTGATACCAATGACTTTACGAACGCGTGAAGATATTATCACAGATGGGAATAAAGCAGCAGATATCGTAGCAAATGCACCTGTTACGGAAGAGAATTTTTTTCTTGTCCCAAAAATCGTCGAATAAATTTTTCTATTTTAAAAACTCGAGCATTAATATGACTGATTTAACAACTTTTACAATTGCACAAGCCCGTGATGCTCTCATCAAAAAAGAGTTCAAAGCAATTGAATTAACAGAAGCTTATTTAAAAGAAATTGAATTGGCTAATCCAACTTTGAATGCTTATGTGGCAATAACAGCAGAACAAGCAAAAAAAATGGCTACTGAGTCAGATAGCCGTTTGGCTAGAGAGCAGGGAGGGATCTTAGAAGGAATACCACTGGGAATTAAGGATCTTTTTGCCACACGCGGTGTTCATACACAAGCCTGTTCCCATATTCTTGATAATTTTAAACCCTCTTATGAATCAACGGTGACCGCTAATTTGTGGCAAGATGGAGCCGTTATGTTAGGAAAGCTTAATATGGATGAATTTGCTATGGGGTCCTCCAATGAGACTTCATATTACGGTCCAGTTATGAGTCCGTGGAGAAAAAAGGGATCCCATGAAAAGCTTGTGCCAGGTGGTTCTTCAGGGGGATCAGCTGCTGCTGTTGCTGCGCGGCTTTGTGCTGGTGCAACAGCAACAGATACAGGTGGTTCAATACGCCAACCTGCGGCATTCACTGGAACAGTGGGGATTAAACCAACTTATGGACGTTGTTCACGGTGGGGGACCATCGCTTTTGCTTCCTCACTTGATCAAGCGGGACCTATTGGGCGAGATGTCCGCGATTGTGCTATTTTACTTCAATCAATGGCTTCTTTTGATGAAAAAGATTCTACTTCAGTTAATTTACCTGTTCCTCATTATGAAAGTTACCTTGGTCAATCAATCAAAGGAATGAAAATTGGTATTCCAAAAGAATACCACTTGGAAGGAATGTCTCCTGAAATTACCAAGCTTTGGCAAAAAGGAATGAATTGGCTAAAAGAAGCAGGTGCTGAAATACATGATATTTCATTACCTCATACAAAATATGCCTTGCCTGCTTATTATATTATAGCTCCTGCAGAAGCGTCTTCTAATTTAGCGCGCTATGATGGTGTTCGTTTTGGTTTGCGCATACCGGGAAAAGACATCATTGAAATGTATGAAAACACCCGTTCAGCAGGTTTTGGTGATGAAGTTAAACGGCGTATTTTGGTTGGTACTTATGTCCTCTCATCGGGTTATTATGATGCCTATTATCTTAAAGCTCAAAAAGTACGAACACTCGTGAAACGTGATTTTGATCAATGTTTTGCTTCTGGTGTTGATGCTATCCTCACACCTGCAACCCCAACACCAGCTTTTGGCATCGGGGATGAAACAATTAAAAATGATAGCATAGCAATGTATCTCAATGATGTTTTTACTGTACCAGTTAATATGGCTGGTTTACCAGGTATCTCTGTCCCTGCTGGGCTTTCATCAGATGGTTTGCCACTAGGGTTACAATTGATTGGTAGACCTTTTGCTGAAGAAGTGCTTTTTCAAATAGCCCATATTATAGAACAAGCGGTTGGAACCTTTAGTGCTGAAAAATGGTGGAGATAACTATAAAAAAGCATTTCTCTCACATCAGAGAAATGCTTTTGAAAAGTATAACCTCTTTTTTTGCATTTTATAGTTTTATCCACCAAGATAGGCCTCTTTGACACGTGGGTCAGAAAGCATGGTTTTTCCTTCACCGTGAAATAAAACATGCCCCACCTCTAGAATAAAAGCGTAATCCGCAATAGAAAGCGCTGCAAATGCATTTTGTTCAATGAGAAGAACTGTTTTTCCCATATCATTGATTTTTCGGATAATAGAAAAAAGTTCCTTTACAAGAAGTGGGGCTAATCCCAGAGAAGGTTCATCTAATATTATCATCTCAGGGTTGCTCATGAGCGCACGGCCCACAGCAAGCATTTGTTGTTCACCACCTGACATCGTCCCCCCCAATTGCTTTGCTCTTTCACGCAAGCGTGGGAAAAGTTCAAATATCCACTCGATATCGCGAGCAATACCCGACTTATCATGACGAATATAAGCTCCTAAATGGAGATTTTCTAAAACAGTCAGATGGGGCATAATGCGTCGCCCTTCAGGACTAAGAGCAATCCCTAATCTTAAAATTTTTTCTGGTGACTTTTTAATAATTGATTCGCCTTTATAGGTAATCTCTCCATGAACAGATCGATTGAGTCCTGTAATAGAACGTACAATGCTGCTTTTCCCTGCTCCATTAGCACCTATTAAAGTGACTATACTTCCTTTTTTTATAGACATCGAAAGATTTTGAATAGCTTTAATGGCACCATAATGAACGTGAAGATTTTTAATTTTAAGAATATCCATAAACATCTCCGCCAAGATAAGCTTCAATAACTTTAGGGTTGTTACGAATTTCATCTGGAGTGCCATTGGCAATGGCACAGCCGTGTTCCATTACCCAAATATATTGGCAAAGCCCCATAACAACTTTCATATCGTGTTCGATAAGCAGAATCGTAAGATCAAAATCTTTTTGCACTTTTTCTATGAACTTTTTAAGATCTTCACTCTCTTGTGGGTTCATACCAGCAACAGGTTCATCAAGAAGAAGTAATTTTGGTTTTGTTGCTAACGCGCGTGCAATTTCCAAACGTCTTTGTACACCATAGGGCAGAGTTGTTGCAGATTGATTGGCAAGGTGATCCAGTTGTAACTGCTCAAGAAGTTCCATGGAATTTTTATGGATTTCTCTTTTCTCTTTCATTGCATTTGGAAAAAACAAAGCTGAGGAAAACCATGGATGCTTTTGTCGAACATGTGCTCCTACCATAACATTTTGCAAGACTGTTAATCCTGAAAAAAGACGAATATTTTGAAATGTTCGTGCAATATGGCGTCTACAGATAAGATAAGGAGGAGCTCCAGAAACTTTTTGTTCATTAAAAAGAATAGTCCCACTTGTGGGAGCATAAAATCCTGAAATCATATTAAAAACGGTGGTTTTTCCAGCACCATTGGGACCAATTAATCCAGTAATGGTTCCCCGCTTGATTGCCATATTCACATTATTTACAGCAATCAATCCACCAAAACGCATCACGATATCATTAAGTGAAAGAATAAGGTCGTTCATAGCTTTCCTTCATTATTAGAGAGCTTCTTGCGTGTTAAGAAACTATAAATCCCATTCCATGAGAATTCACGTTGCCCTAACAAACCTTTTCTCCAAAATAAGATAATGACGAGCAATAAAAGAGAAAAAATAACCATTCGAAGGCCTGGTGTCTCTGGAATATGTATAAAACCTAAGTCAAAAGGGCTTTCAATAATACGAAGCCACTCAAGCATGACTGTAATAATAATGCTGCCAATAATGCTTCCTGTAATTGAACCAAGACCACCAGCAACCACAATCATCAAAATATTAAAGGTAAGAAGGAAATTAAACATTTTTGGATCAATTGTTGAAATAAGAGCAGCCATCAATGCTCCTCCTATGCCTGCAAAAAATGCACCAACCGTGAAGGAAAAACTACGGTAAAAAAAGGAATTAATCCCCATTGTTTTTGCTGCGATTTCATCATCACGAATAGCACGCAACACATTACCTGTATTGCTTCGCAATAAGAGTATAATAAAAGTTACTGTAAATGCTAACCAACCATAGTTCCACCATAATGTGGCATTTTGAGGTATTCCTTTTATTCCCAAAGAGCCATTTGTTAAGGGGGTGGTATTTGTAATAACAATGCGGATAATTTCTGCGAACCCCAAGGTTGCAATTCCAAGATAATCACCACCAAGACGCAAAACAGGCAGAGCAATCAATAAACCTACAACGGCGGCGCACACACCACTTACAACAACGGCTAGAAAAAAAGGCAACTGCAGATGATGTAATGGCTCAGCTATGGGGTCAAGAATCCACATCATTTCTTTTTGTTCAGGAGAAAGAAGTAAAATTGCACATACATAAGCACCAACAGCCATAAAGCCAGCATGTCCAAGAGAAAACATACCCGTAAAGCCATAAATCAAATTAAGTGAGATCGCTAATATCGCATTAATAGCAATAAGATTGATGATACGAAGTGTGTAATCATTAAAATGGTTATCAGCATAAAACAAAAAACCAATAAGAACTAAAATGCTGATACATGATAGAAAATTTGTCGCTGATTTTGCCATTAGATCTTCTCCTGACTTTTTTTACCCATTAAGCCTGTGGGCATTACCAATAAAATCAGAATTAATAAAATAAAAGCGAAGGCATCTCGATATCCAGATAATGCAGGGAAAAATGCGATAATCATAATTTCAATAAATCCAAGTAATAGCCCTCCCAACATTGCTCCTGGAATTGAGCCAATACCTCCAATAACAGCAGCGATAAATGCTTTAAGCCCAGGAAGCACCCCCATATAAGGATGAATCTGAGGATAGCGTAGTGACCACATAATGCCTGCAATAGCAGCAAGTGCAGAGCCTATCCCAAATGTAAATGCAATGACTTTATTGACAGAAACACCCATCAAACGCGTTGTTTCAATATCATGGGAGATCGCACGCATAGCAAGACCAGGTTTTGTTTTATGAATAATCCATAGCAATAAAATAATAAGAATAAACGCCACAACAGGAACGATGAGAGACATAGGAGCAATTCTAATAACTTTACCTGCTCCTGATTCTAAATGCCATAGGAACGGTATTACAAGAAAATCGGGTTGTTTCACACCCTTCGGAACTCCACTAAAGAGCACAGTAGCAAGATTTTCAATAAAAAATGAAACGCCGATTGCTCCAATAAGTGCTGAAATACGCGGAGCATGGCGTAAAGGTTTATAGGCAAATTGATCAACAGTAATTCCCACGGCACTTGTAATAAAAATTGCAAAACAAAGGGCTAAAATCCAAACCGGTGTAAAATCTTGCGGAGAAATTTTGAAGTAATAAATAACCCCTAAAGTAAGAATTGAAAAAATAGCGATCCAATAAATTGGAGGGCGTTTTTTGAACCCTATGAACACCGAGTAATAAATGAAAACAGCGAGTAACAAAAGAAGGACAGCAGCCCAAGCAGGCATAAAGCTAATGGTGGAAAAGAAAACAAAATACGCTCCCAGCATAAAGATGTCACCGTGAGCAAAATTAATAAGCCTCAGTATACCATAGACCATGGTGTAACCAATAGCGATAAGTCCATAAAGAGATCCTAATGCCAGTGCATTAAAAAAATACTGGATGAACATTTCAGTGCTCATCTCTCATCCTTCCACATTTGTTAATTCATATAGGATAAAATAGGAAAATCCCAAATTTGAGTTGAGAACAGAATCCTCAACTCATACTTAATATTTTAGTTAGAAAAATTTCTCACTTTTTAAAAAGCGGGTTTAACTTCATCTAAATAGACACGTTTCCCATCCTTTATTTCAATGATACCAATAGGAATTTTAGGATTATGATTTTCATCCATGGACATATCTCCAAAGGGCGTTTTAAAACCTTTTAATTGGCTAAGTGCGGTAGTGATCTTTTCCCGATCAGCACTGCCAGCATCTTCAATAGCTTTCATGAACATCATATAACTTGTATATCCCAAAACAGAATTGATATTTGGTTCTTGATCAGGATAAGCCTTTCTCCACTCCCTGGTAAATTCCCGCGCAGCTGCGGACATATCCGGCATATTTTCACTGTAGGGAAGTGTTGTATGTAAAAATCCTTCTGCAGCTTTTCCTGCAATTGCAACAGTTTCTGGATTATCCATAGCATCCCCACCCATGATTCTAAATTTTGCACCAAGCTCACGAGCTTGTTTTATGATGATAGCACCTTCAGAGAAGTAAGATGGAATAAATAAGATGTCAGGTTCCTGCGCTATAATCTGTGTAAGAACCGCTGAAAAGTCCTGATCTCCAGAGTTATAGTTCAAATTTGAGATCACTTCACCACCTAATTTTTTGAAGGCACGTCCAAAATAACTAGAAAGACCAATTGCATAATCATTTGATACATCTTTAAGAATAGCTGCTTTTTTTGCATGTAAAGTTTCATGCACATAAGTTGCGATACCTTTGCCTTGATAAGAATCAATAAAGCAAGCACGGAAAGAATACTTTCTGCCCTGTGTAACAAGCGGATTTGTTGAAGATGTTGCAATGGTTGGGGTCTTGGCTTTTTCCGCTATTTCACCTCCAGACAACGAGAGTGAAGAGCCATAACTACCAATGATTCCATTCACTTCTTCACTCGCAGTCAAACGCATAACAGCATTAGCGGCCTCTACTTTATCAGATTTATTATCAACAACAATAAGTTTTACCTTACGCCCTAATATTTCTGGAACTTTTTTATGTGCCAATTCTATGCCTTTAATCTCAAGTTGTCCTCCAAATGCATTTTGACCACTTAACGGAAGATAAACACCAATTTCTATAGGCTCACTCGCATAGGCACTTACGACAAATGTCGTAAAAAATACGAGCGTAGTGAGGATTCTCTTCATTACGCACTTTCCTTGATTTTAATTGTGATTTTTACACCTTATCTTGAACTTCTTCATCATGCAAGTTCCACATGTGTGAAAATATCATTGTGTGAAAAACTTTTATATTTCTTGTCACACGTGCTTATTATATTATCGGATATGGGCTCAAACAGTCGTGTAAATATTCCTGTTGATCTTCTAAGAGGTGTGACAATATGGGGAAATCTTATCTTGGGACTTGCGTGTTGATACAAGAGCAATGTTTACTAAAATGTAGAGAATCAATATCGTACAATTTACAGCTACAGGATCACGTTTTATTATGACGAGTAAGGATACATTAAAGGATTATTCCCTATCTGAAGACAGTGTAGGTGCTTGTGGTGAGATTATTGAAATTAGTGGTGTCATTAAGTGGTTTGATGGTAGTAAGGGCTATGGGTTTATTGTACCTGATTTGCCTCATTTTCCCGACATATTGTTGCATGTTACGGTAATGCGTCGAGATGGTTTTCAAACAGCTTTAGAGGGAGCTAAAGTTATCTGTGCTGTGGAAAAAACTGAACGGGGGTTAAAGTGTGTTCAGGTAAAATCGATAGATTGTTCTTCAGCAACGCATCCATCAGAAATTCCAGCCCGTACTCATGTTGTTGTTACTCCGGAAAGTGGTTTAGAGCGCGCAATTGTCAAATGGTTTAATCGTGATAAGGGATTTGGTTTTCTTAGCCGTGGACAAGGAACTGAAGATATTTTTATTCATATGGAAACGTTGCGCCGTTTTGGTTTAGCAGAGCTTCGTTCTGGTCAAGTTGTTCTTGTGCGTTTTGGTAAAGGCGAGAAAGGTTTGATGACAGCAGAAATTTATCCAGACATAGGGATTCCATTTGCTACACATTAAATTATGCTTTTGAAGTTACGCTGTTTTTTTAGAGAGATCTGTTAGAGAGATCTGTTATTGTATAAATTAAGCAGAAAGAGCTGTAAAGCCAGCCTCACCAAGAGGGAAATTATCTATAAAGCCGTCAGTCAAATAAAGTAGATTACCGATATTGCATTGAGAGTAATAAAAAGGTAGTTTTTTTATTTTTTAAGTTTTGCTACTCTTTATTTTATGCAACAAAGTTGAAAGGTTATCTTTGGTGGAGATAAAAATGTTACGGCCTTTTGGAAGAGGGTGCATTATTGTATTGATGCTGTTTTTTATGGTAAAAGCAAATATAGCTGTAGCAAAGAAACCCATAGAGATTCCTGTTCATCCAATTCCTTTAAAAATACAAACAGAGCAAGGTGTGGTCTCTTACGAGGTAGAGATTGCTTTTACGCCATCTCAGGCGAGCGCTGGTTTAATGTATCGCACTGACTTTGCACGTAATCGTGCAATGCTCTTTAAACAGCAGGGAAGTGAAAAAGATAAGCAAAAAATTTTTATGTGGATGGCAAATACGCCTTTGCCTTTAGATATGATTTTTTTAAACGCTGAGGGAATTATCGTATCAATTGTAGAAAAAACCACCCCATTTTCAACGAATACTATTTCATCAGAGGTACCTGCAGCTTTCGCACTTGAGGTTAATGCTGGTGAAGTTTCTGAAAAACAGATAAAGAAAGGACAACGGGTTCTTCATCCTACACTTTGTGGAAAATGCGAAAGCGATACAAAATGACAGCAGAAGATATTCGTTTTTTTGAATATGATGGTTTGCGTTTTTCTTATCGAGAAGATGGACAGGGGACACCTGTTTTGTTGATACATGGTTTTGGCTCTTCTGCACGGGTAAATTGGTATGCAACGGGTTGGTTTCGTACCCTTACTGAAGCAGGATATCGTGTTATTGCTCTTGATAACCGTGGACATGGGGATTCAGTTAAAAGTTATGATTCTAACTTTTATACACCTCAAGCTATGGCTAGCGATGCGATGAGATTGTTGCAGCATTTGGGATTATCTAAAGCGCATGTTATGGGATATTCTATGGGGGCGCGCATTAGCGCATTTATGGCTCTTTTGTATCCAACATATGTGCATAGCGTTATTTTTGGCGGTTTAGGTATTGGTATGGTGACGGGAGCAGGAAATTGGGAACCCGTTGCTGAGGCCCTTTTAGCAGAAGATACTTCTACCATTACCAATCCGCGTGGTTTGATGTTTCGCAAATTTGCAGATCACACCAAGAGCGATAGACGTGCTTTGGCTGCTTGCATTATCACATCAAAACAAGAATTAACAGCATCTGAGATTTACAAAATTAAACAACCTGCCCTTGTTGCCGTTGGTTCACTCGATGAAATTAGTGGTGAAGCGGAGCCATTAGCAGCTTTATTACCCTGTGGTGAAGCTCTATCAATTCCTCATCGAGACCATATGCTTGCTGTGGGAGATAAAGTCTATAAAAAAGGCGTTATCGATTTTCTTTCTCGCTATCCTATAGTTGAAAATTATTCATAAGCTTTAGAGTTCGTAAAAATGTCTCATGTTTTTTATCTTGGATGAGGCAAAAAGCTTGTCTGAAAGTTTGGCTATTTGTGGTGTGAATTTTTATGAAAAACTGTAAGAATAACAATTAAATTTTATGAATGTATTTTATATCTCTATAAAGAAATAAGGCTTCCTTTTAGGGATTAACTGATTTTTATCTAGAAAGTAGTTAAGGAGAATTTGTTTAATTATTATAATAAGGAGGAAAGTGTTTTTGTTTTAGAAGATCTCTTTTTAATAGGAAAAAATTATACGTTCCCAATTCATGTTTTGACCAAATATGCTTGTAAACACAGGTGTTGAAATTGGGGATAAGATAAAAAATATTTTAAATTTATGAATTTCTAACTATTTTTTTACTTTTCAATCTATACGGTTATATTTAACAGTGCAAAACACCTTTTAGTAAAGGTGCTTTCGTCAATGTGTTAAGATAGTGCTATTGTGACTATAGGTAATATAAATAAAAATGGAAACTGAGATTTACTATCTTTACAGAATCTTAGGAGTGCCTTATTTGCCCTTCAGGATTTAATTTAAGAGTCTCAAAAGACAGGAGAGCATAGTGAATGCTGATGAAATAAAAAAACTTGATAGTTATTTTAAAAATATATTCCAAAATTCAGCATTGCAAGTGAAAGCACGGCCTAAAAAGGATGATTCTTGTGAGGTTTATATTGGAAATGAGTTTTTAGGTATTATCTATCGAGATGAAGATGAGGATGAACTATCCTACAATTTCTCAATGGCTATATTAGATATTGATTTAGGAAATTAATTCCTCATGAATAATTGGAGGGAATTTCTCTTCAATTTAATATGCTTCATATGATTTTTAACGCTTTAAAGCTTGTGTATTCGTTTCGTGCTATAATAAGATGGTCATGAATAGTAATGCCTAGTGCATTTGCTGCATCTTTTAACATATATGTCATTGTTATATCTGCTTTAGAGGGGGTTGCATCGCCAGAAGGATGATTATGTACGAGAATAAGACTTGATGCGGACAATTCTAAAGCGCGAGAGATAACTTCACGTGGATAAACGGGCGTGTGATCAATAGTTCCAGTTTGTTGCACTTCATCAGCAAGTAGACCGTTTTTTTTATCAAGAAATAAGATACGAAATTGTTCGCGTGTTTCGTGAGCCATAACAGCTTTACAATAAGCTAGTACTTTATCCCATGATGAAAAAATATCACGTTTAAACAATTCTGCACGAGCAAGGCGTCCAGCAACATCTGAAATAATTTTTAAGTCAATTGCAGTTGCTGGACCACAGCCTGGAATCTCTTGAAGTCGGTGAATATCAGCCCCAAATACGTCTGCTAATGAGCCAAACCGCGCTATTAAGTTTTTAGCTATTGGCTTTGTATTTGCTCGAGGTATCGTACGGAAAAGGAGTAATTCAAGATATTCATAATCTTCAATTGCATTTCCTTTTGATTTTAAATAGCGTTTGCGAAGACGTTCACGATGTCCTTGATAATGTTTATGTATCTGTGAGTTTTTCTGAAGCTTTTTACTTTTTATTTCTGCTATTGGACTAAGTGGGGAATTTGATGTCAGTGCAAAGTGGTCACCTTGGTTGTCTCCCTTTTTCGTGATTTTTCTAGCCATGATATTTCTACATTTATTTAACTACTTGAGCTTGGAATATAAAAAATATTTTTAGGAGATTGTGTAAAAATTTCGCACCCTTCATGTGTTACACCAATTGTATGTTCGTACTGTGCACTAAGAGATCTATCACGTGTAACAGCAGTCCAGCCATCAGAGAGAATCTTAACTTGGGGCTTTCCAAGATTAATCATTGGCTCAATCGTAAACATCATACCTTGTTTTAGTTCTATTCCTTCACCAGGATTTCCATAATGGAGAATATTAGGTGCATCATGAAAAAGCTGACCGATTCCATGTCCGCAGAAATCTCTTACAACTGAGCACCGTTCCGATTCTGCAAAGTGTTGAATGGCCGCGCCAATATCACCTGTTGTTGCACCAGGTTTGACTACTGAAATTCCCCTCATAAGACTTTCATGGGTTATTTTGAGTAGGCGTTCCGCAGCACGTCTGATTTTTCCAACAGGATACATACGGCTTGAATCTCCATGCCAACCGTCGAGAATAAAAGTCACATCAACATTAACGATATCACCTTCTTGCAAAGGTCTTTTATTGGGAATACCATGGCATACAACGTGATTGATGGATGTACAGCATGAATGACCATATCCATGATAATTTAGATCAGCAGGAAGAGCACCACGTTTGGCACCAAAAATAAATACAAAATCATCAATTTCTTGCGTGGTGACACCTGGTTTAATAATATCCGTGAGTGCATCGAGGCATTCTGCAGCAATACGACCAACTTCACGCATTTTCGTAAAAGCATGCTCATCAAAAATGCGGATTTGCCCGTTAAATTTTAAGGGCATTTTATTATATTCAATATAATCAGTCATTGTTTTTTCTGTTTTCTATTTTCACTCGATGAATCGGAAAAATACCTTCTACACTTACGTGGCATTTTACGGCATAAAATTCTACCCCTGATTTTAATGCTAACTCAAATTTACGTCCATAGGTTGGATCAAGGTCATGGCAAATTGCAAAAGCTGAGCAATCTTCCCGTTGAATTACATAAAGCATAGCGGCTCGTTTTCCTTGTTGCACAACTTTTATGAGTTCTTCAAGATGACGTGTACCACGTTTTGTTACGGTATCAGGAAATTCTGTTAATCCTTTTTGGCGGATAAAATGGACATTTTTAACTTCTAGATAACAGTCAGGAAGGATGCCATCACGCAACAGAAAATCAATCCGTGAGTGCGTCCCATAACATTGTTCCTTCAAAATTGTTTTGTATGCGCTTACTTCGGGTAGTAATCCTTTTTGAATTGCTTCTAATGCAAGTTTGTTGGGTAAAGTTGTATTGATACCAACGAGAGTATTATTTGCCTCAACAATTTCTAATCGATATGCGTATTTTCGTTTGGAATTACTATGATATGAAAGCCAAATATTAGAGTTTTGCGTTGTTAACCCAAGCATTGATCCTGTATTAGGGACAGATACCGTGAAAATCTGTTGATCATCCCATTTAACATCAGCAAGAAAACGCTTATAACGATGGATAAGTTTTGCAGGAAAAAGTTTGGGAATAAAGAGCATATTTTTTTTTAGAATGCATAATTTTATAATTCAACTTAAATTATGATTTAGAAATGTTATAGCGCGTTAAATGCATTAAATAGTGTACCTCTAGCCTTACAGCAGCTTACATAACTAGTTTAAGATCTAAAAAACAAAGTTTGTTTTTATTTGCACAATTCATTATTAATCCTTTTCATCATAAACTCTGCGTGAAAAGATAATATTGACCGCAATTTGTTATGAGATAAGGTTATCTCTTGGAATATTCCTTCTAAAAGGTTGCATTGAAAAAAGTCGACTCTAGGAAGATAATGCATAGAATTAGGTAAGATTGATGGCTGGAACCAATAAAAATCGTGAGAATTTAACAAATGGGCCAATGATTATTTTAGTTGAACCCCAGCTGCCTGAGAATATTGGTATGGTGGCAAGGGCAATGGCAAATTTTGGGCTCTCTAAACTTCGGTTAGTCAAACCTCGAGAAACATTTCCAAATGAAAAAGCCAGATCGGCAGCAAGTAAAGCCGATCATGTTATTAATGATACAGTTGTTTTTGATAGATTGTCTGATGCGATTGCAGACTTGCACTATGTTTTTGCTACAACAGCACGTGAAAGATGTGGTTTTAAACCGGTAAAAAGTGCCGTTGAAGCAGCGTATTTGTTACGTCATAGCGAGAGTCTTGGGCATAAAACGGGTATTTTATTTGGAAGAGAGAGGTGGGGATTAGAAAATGATGAAATCAGTCTTGTTGATGAAATTATTACTTTTCCGGTTAATCCTGCTTTTGCATCCCTCAATATTGCCCAAGCAGTTTTACTTATGTCTTATGAATGGATGAAATCAGGTTTAGAAAATGTGAGCGATACGGCTTTTCGTGCCGCAAAGATGGAGCCAGCAAATAAAGCAACGTTTCATGGTTTTTTATCTCAATTAGAAGAAGCTTTGGATGTTCGTGGATATTTTAGACCTCGAGAACGTAAAGAGGTTATGCTTGCGAATCTGCGTTCTGTTTTTACACGTGCTCATTTTAGTGAATCTGAGGTTCGCTTGCTACGAGGAATTATCTCTTCATTGGATCATTTTTCTCCTCAATTTCCACGAGGAAGCGGTGCACCCTTAGAGCGTCAACGTACAAAATTAAAAACAGGTGTGAAAACGGATGGATAAGCGACCTGTTCTTTTCTTTGATAGTGGCATTGGCGGTTTAACAGTGTTGAGGGAAGTGCGTGTCCTTGTTCCTGAAATGCAATTTATTTATGTTGCTGATGATGCTGGATTTCCTTATGGAAATTGGGAAGAAAATGTTTTGAAAAGTCGAATTTTAAAGTTTTTTACAAATCTTTTAGTACTCTACAATCCTGTTCTATGTGTCATTGCTTGCAATACTGTTTCTACACTCATGCTGACAGATTTACGTGAAAAATTTCCCCATATTCTTTTTGTAGGAACGGTTCCTGCAATTAAATCAGCAGCGGAACAAACAAAATCTGGTTTTATTTCAGTATTAGCTACTCCTGGAACAGTTAAACGTGCTTATACACATGAATTAATCAATTCTTTTGCTGCTCAATGTCATGTTCAGCTTGTTGGAAGTGAAAAACTTGCTGGATTTGCCGAAGATTATTTACGTGGAAAGCCTATAGATTTGAAAGAATTACGCCATGAAATCCTTCCGTGCTTTGTTGAGAAAAATGGCAAATATACTGATATTATTGTTTTAGCTTGTACGCATTATCCTTTTTTGATTAATTTTTTTCGTGAACAAGCATTATGGCCAGTTAAATGGATTGATCCCGCAAAAGCTATCGCCAAACACACAAGATCATTACTACCGAAAAGAGTAGATCCCCAAAATATAAAGAAACATAAAGACTTTGCTTTATTTACATCGCAAAATATAACATCTTCAACAGAGCGCTTATTACAAAGATTTTGCTTAAATATCATGAAAGGAGTTGACTTTGGGGTGTAAGATTAATAGAAGTTCTTTTAGCTTTTTCTCTTGAGAAAATAGCGTGAATTGACGTGTCCCGTGGGTAACTTTGCATATTTAATGTTAAAGATGTCCTGTCAGTCTTTTATTTGAAGGCAGAGGAGGGCGCGTTTCCTTGAGATCTTATATGAGATCTTGTTTTCTATTTTAAAAGGAAATGCGATGAGTAAACGCGAAACAACCAAGTATAAAATTGACCGTCGGATGGGAGAAAACATTTGGGGACGTCCGAAATCTCCTGTAAATCGTCGTGATTATGGTCCAGGGCAGCACGGACAACGCCGAAAAGGTAAGCTTTCTGATTATGGTGTACAGTTGCGTGCTAAGCAGAAATTAAAAGGTTTTTACGGTGATATCTCAGAAAAGCAATTTCGTAAAACTTATGCAGAAGCTGCTCGTCGACGTGGTGATACTGGTGAAAATCTTATCGGACTGTTGGAATCGCGTTTAGATGCTGTCGTCTACCGTGCAAAATTTGTGCCAACCATCTTCGCTTCTCGCCAATTTATCAATCACGGTCATGTCAATGTTAATGGTCGACGTACAAATATTCAATCATATCGTTGTAAACCAGGTGATGTTATTGAAGTTCGTGAGAAGTCAAAACAGCTTGTTTTGGTGTTGGAATCTGTGCAGTTAGCAGAGCGCGATGTGCCTGAATATATTGAAGCCGATCATAAACAGATGAAAGCAATCTTTACACGTGTTCCTGCTTTTGCAGATGTTCCTTATGCTGTGCAAATGGAACCCAATTTGGTTGTTGAGTTTTATTCTCGTTAAATTCTTTATGGGAGTATTGCTCTTTTGCTTTTGATTATATGCTCGGAATTTGCTTTATAGTCCTTAAAGCTAATGAATAATTCTTATGGATGGTGCTATATTAAGTTTATTGTTATATTTTATAACAATTGGCTTCTATAGCGCCATTTATTTTCATCTTACGGCTCCACAGCGTATCGGTTTATACTGTGTAACCTCTCTGTCCTTCTCTCTATCATTCTTATAGAACAAGCTCTTTATTGTGCAGGATATGATATTATGGATAATAGTTCAGTCGAATATCAAACAATGCAAAAGAATGTAGAGAAAACTGATTTTTTAGCCAGAGAAATCACATCACCAGCTGCCGATGATTGTCATCCGATATTTAGGAAAGCTCCTTCAACTGTAGAGTTTAATAAGCTGCGTAAACGACTTTTACGTCACATACGGCAAGCATTAGATGATTTTTCCATGCTTTCTTCAGGAAAAAAATGGCTTATCGCTTTATCAGGTGGAAAAGATTCTTACGGTTTACTCGCGCTTCTTTTGGATTTAAAGTGGCGTGGTTTTTTACCTATTGAAATTCTAGCTTGTAATCTTGATCAAGGACAACCAGGCTTTCCAAAACATGTTCTTCCAGATTTTTTGACCTCTTATCAAATTCCATATCGTATTGAATACCAAGATACTTATTCCATTGTTACAGATAAACTAGCAGAGACACAAACATATTGTTCGCTTTGCTCGCGGTTACGGCGTGGTAACTTATACCGTATTGCACGTGAAGAGGGATGTTCTGCATTAGTTCTTGGACATCATCGTGATGATGTTTTAGAAACGTTTTTTATGAATTTATTTCATGGAGGCCGATTAGCAGCTATGCCTGGAAAACTTATGAATGATGAAGGGGATCTTTTTGTTTTGCGTCCTCTTGTTTACGCAGCTGAAGAAGATATGGAGAAATTTTCACAAGCAATGCAATTTCCTATTATTCCCTGCAATCTTTGTGGTAGCCAAGATGGTTTACAACGCAATGCAATGAAAGAAATGTTAAAGGATATCGAAAGAAGAATGCCAGGACGTAAAGACACTATGATTCGTGCTCTCACAAATGTTCGTCCAAGTCATTTGCTCGATAAAAATATTTTTGATTTCAAAAGCTTATTATAAAGCTGAATTTTTTAGCACAATAACTCTAGCTTTCTCTTTAAACTGCAATACCATAGAGATCATAAGCATCTGACTTTTCGATTTTGACAGTGACAAATTCACCAACACGGAGGGGGCGTCGTGATGATATATGTACAACACCATCTATTTCTGGAGCATCATATTGGCTACGACCTTTAGCAATTTTTCCTTGACTTTCATCAATGAGAATTTGAAGCCTTTTTCCGATTTTTTTCTTTAAAAGATGGGTGGAAATTTGTTGTTGTTTTGCCATAAAGCGATGCCAGCGTTTTTCTTTCACTTCTTCAGAAAGACTTTCTAATCCCAAATCATTTGCAACAGCGCCTTTTACTTCTTCATATTTAAAGCATCCAGCACGTTCAATTTTTACTTCTTCTAGCCATTCGAGGAGTATATTAAAATCTTCATTTGTTTCGCCTGGAAAACCAACAATAAATGTTGATCGTAAGGTGAGATCTGGACAAATTTTTCTCCAGTTTTCAATTCTACGATTTGTTTTTTCCATAACAGCAGGGCGTTTCATATTACGTAAAACAGTTTGTGATGCATGTTGAAAAGGAATATCTAAATACGGAAGAATTTTTTTAGCAGCCATAAGCTCAATAACTTCATCCACATGAGGATAAGGATAGACATAGTGCATGCGTATCCAAATTCCCATATCACCCAGTTCGCGACAAAGATCAAAAAATTTGGTTTTTACGATACGATCTTTCCAAGGACTTTCGAGATATTTAAGATCAATGCCATAAGCACTGGTATCTTGAGAGATAACCAAGAGCTCTTTTACACCTGCCTGTACAAGTTTTTCGGCTTCACGAAGAACTTCATTGATGGGGCGTGAAGTAAGATTACCGCGCAGAGTAGGGATGATACAAAAACTACATCGATTAGAACATCCTTCAGAAATTTTTAAGTAAGCATAGTGGCGAGGTGTTAAGCGAATACCTTGCGGGGGAACTAAATCAATAAAGGGATCATGAACTGGGGGAATTGCTGTATGAACAGCTTCTATAACACTTTCATAGGCTTGTGGCCCTGTAATGGCTAATACATGAGGATGTGCTTGACGAATAACATCAGGATCAGCACCAAGACACCCCGTTACAATAACTTTTCCATTTTCTTTGAGAGCTTCATCAATATTAGCTAATGATTCATTTCGGGCAGAATCAAGAAACCCACAGGTATTTACAATAACGACATCGGCTCCTTGATGCTTCCGTGAAATTTCATAACCTTCAGACCGGAGTCTGGTAATAATTCGCTCAGAATCTACTAATGCTTTTGGACATCCGAGGGAGACAAAGCTAATACGAGGTGCTGCCATTAATCAATCCTGTAATTTTATAACGATTACATTTTATCTGCTGTTTTTACTATCTATAAAGAATAAAAAGGCTCTTTATCTTTAATACATATGCAATAGAATTTATTAGAAAATTATTCATTTTCTTGCTCAAAAATTTTATTGAGTGAATATGTATTATTACTGATTATGGCACAATAACAAAATTATCAAATCATTTTTTGATCAATGTATGAACGTGCTCAGTAGTTTTTTATCTTTTAATATTTGCGAATAAGTCCGATAAGTTTACCTTGTATCTGCACACGCTCAGATCCATATATGCGTGTTTCGTAGTGAGGATTTGCCGATTCTAGCTCAATAAAGGCTCCTTTACGTCGATAACGTTTTAAAGTTGCTTCTTCTTTATCAATGAACGCCACAACAATTTCACCTGATGTTGCTGTACTTTGGCATTTAACAATTATAGTATCTTTATCAAGAATACCAGCCTCAATCATAGAATCATCTCTGACTTCTAAAGCATAGTGCTCACCTGAGTTAATCATATCTTGTGGTAAAGAAAGCGTATCTATTTGTTGTAATAAAGCAGAGACCGGTATACTTGCAGAAATGCGGCCCATAATGGGAATAGTAACATTCTTTTTTTCTTCTGCCTCGAAGTTACTAAAATCAGTAAAGTTTTTTGATATTTTTCTTTTATTTTTCTCTATCATAGTGGGAGAAAGTTTACGCGCTAAAGAAAGATTAAATGTTATTTTATCGGGAAGTCGTATCACCTCAACTGCGCGGGCTCGATTTGGCAAACGACGTATAAAACCTCGTTGTTCTAAAGCTATCATAAGTTTATGAATGCCAGACTTTGAAGAAAGCTCCAAGGCAATTTTCATTTCATCAAAGGAGGGAGGAATGCCAGTTTCTTTCATATGATTATGAATGAACAACAGTAGCTCATATTGTTTACATGTTAGCATTCAATATTCCAATCATAAGCATCCCAAATAAGAAAAAATAAATATATTTGCAAATATTATACATATTTTTTGAGATAAAATTTAAATATTATGTTTTAATTTACTTTAATTAAATTTAATATATTTTCTCTATTATAATAGATAATAATAAATTTACTACTATTCATAGAATGAAAAATATTTCAAAATATCTTTTAAGATTTTAAATAAAAAATATTATCGTAAAATAAATCCTATAATCAATTTAATAAAAATAGTTATATCTCTTTCAAAAATAATTTTAATTATATTGTAATTTCTATCATAAAGAATTAAAATAAATAGTATTACATTCATTTAATAGAGACGATAACTTATTTGCCAATATTTCACGAAAGTTAAATTTCTCATGAAGAGAGTATAATACCTCTCTTACGGTAAAGCTATACTTTCTTTTGATCTATACATTAAATTATAAAACGAATCATAGCATTGATCTATTTGTTACTTTTTTGATTCTTTATTAACTCAAGTTGACTGTTTTTGTACATTTCCTGTTCTTTTTATTATTTCGAAATATGCAACTTTTTCATGCTGTAAAAGTCATGATGCATTTTATCTTGATCATTTTTTCTTTTATTCAAATTTAAAACAGGGGAAAAATTGTATTCACAGTGAAGAGAAAAGACAGAAAAGTATTGATAACTGAACCGAATAATAATATTTTTTTTCGAAAGGTGTTGACCAAATGAAAAGTCAACCGTATGTTTCACTCACTTTCGACAAGCAAAATGGCTTGTGTGGGAGCGCGTAGCTCAGCTGGTAGAGCAACTGACTTTTAATCAGTAGGTCCAGGGTTCGAATCCCTGCGCGCTCACCAAATTAATAGCTTATATAAAAGTTCAAAAACTTTGCTTTCTTTTTATAGTTTGAAGTTTTTTGTTAATGTATTGTTTATTATTTTCTATCCGTTGTTTTGGTATGAAAAGATTCTGTGCTGACTCTTCTACTTAGAGGCATCACACTGAATTATAAAGATAGTTCATTTTTATGCTAAATGAGAGAGACTCATACCATTCTCTTATTCCAAAGCTGTTTATATTCAATAAAACAAAATCATTTCTTGCAGATCAAAAGCGTGAGCAGCATGTGGATAAAAACTATTAAGAAAGAACTAAAATGTCTCTTATGAAGAGTCTCAGGTGCCAAAGGTTGTAGCAATAGTAGAGGCTAACAAATATAATGATTGCAGCGTCCAAACAAAAAGTGCTTTAAGTTTGTGATACGGTAGCTCCTGCATTGGCTGCATGTGTTATTGCTCATTTTATCAAATCGTGCGCTGATTTTTCATAGCTGCTTGGTTACATGCTTCATGAAACAGGCTTCAAAACTTTCTTTAACAAGCTTATATCTACCTTCTTTTCGCAAATAAATATTTTATCACCTATGAGAGCAATTAAAAGGATTTTTTCTCATTTCGGTAAAATAAGCAGAAAAACATCTGCTTTAAATTGGCTCTTTTCTGTCTTGGGATGAATGATATTATCTTTGACATTTTTCCAGCCGATACGAACGATGTTACTACGGCGCAAACCTGTGTAAAGAAGAATATCAATCTATACACACTGATGGGTAAGACCAATATTGATCACATATTTTCAGTATCTTCTTCGGTCCATAGTAGAAAACCTTCTACATTAAAGAATTTTGGTGGTTTTAAGTTAAAAGTAGAATTTTTGTTTAAAAGAGCATTATCAACCGCTAAATTACAAAGCCCCTTTAAAACCGTATAAGAATCATCTTACTTATTCATAATTTATATGATGATATCATGTTTTTTATTAAAATATTGATTTCTTTGTTTTTTATTCATTATTATCTATTTTGATAACATTGCATTTCTTTTTTGCAAAGCACAGAAATATTAACAATGTATTAATTTCTTGATAAATGGTAAATCTTTAGGATATAGTGAACCCGCGAGGGGAATCATCTGAAAATATGAATTTTTCTATCGCATAAAGAAAGTGCGGTGTGATTTTTGGTAGTAAATACTCAATTAGAAATAAGCGGGCTGACAAATGCTTTTAAATAGCAAAGAAAAGTTTACTTTCATTCTTAATTCAACATTTCAATTTCTTGCTGTCGTTATTGTATCCCAGTTATTGGTATCTTGCTGCGCAAGCGAAACAGCACATTTTGTAATAAGAAGTTTTTACAATAATAGAGCTACTGAGGTAAAAACTACCGTTCTTCCTAATCCTAACAAAAATTCCAGTGGGCAAAACCAGTCAAAAGAAAAGAAAAGGGGGCGAGCTGTTGTCGGTAAACCTTACCAAATAAAAGGAAAATGGTATTATCCGCAAAATGACCCAACCTACAAACGTGTTGGAGAAGCGTCATGGTATGGTTCAGATTTTCATGGGCGTTTAACCGCAAATGGTGAGGTCTATGATATGAATCTCTTGACTGCTGCTCATCCCACAATGCCGTTACCCAGTTATGCTCGTGTTACGAATCTCAAAAATGGATCTTCCATCATCGTTAGAGTGAATGATCGTGGTCCTTTTATGAAAGATAGAATCATTGATTTATCAAAGCAAGCTGCAGAGATACTTGGTTATGCAAATGTAGGTGTAGCAAATGTTAAAGTGGAATATATTTCTGAAGCGCCTATTGGTCATTATGATGGCGCTTATTTAATGGCTTCTTACACATCAGGAAGTGATGTTTCATCCTCATTAACATTAGCGGATCTTTCAAAAGAAAAAGAAAAGATCGTACTCGAAAGACTTGATGCTGATCTGCAAAGGCGATTGGAAAAAGCTATAAGTAAACAAAAACAGTCCAATAAAACTTTTTCAGTAAAATTACCGGAAAGTGGTCCAGTTTTGATTAGTAAGCCAATGCTCTTTGAGAAAGTGGCTTTTATAAACAAACCAATCAAGAAAATAAGAGTTAACTGATTACGGCTCTTTATAAGAAAGAGTGATGTTTGTTTTTGATATGTTTTCAGGTTATAGATGATCAAAATTTATTCATTATAATAAACTTTTTAGTTTAAATGAAGAAGTGTGCTTTTTATTGTATGAAACAAAGAGAGCACTTTTAATGCATAAAATTCAAAATAAATCTTACTTGAGAAACGAACATGAAAGTATAGTATATCGATTCATTTTGATAATGCTGTGCAAAAGTAGAGACTTGTTTTCATTCTTGTGATGGGATTATCCATTTGCAGTCAAACAAATCTTTTCTTGTATAAGAAGATTCTTTATGCTGCTTCTTAAAGATGGGAGAAGCGGTTATGCATACGACATTAAGGGTTTTGTTCACCTTATTGGGGATATTGATATTGGATGGGTGGGGGAGAGCACAGGATTTTCAAAATTCTGCATCACAGTTACTGTTAATAGATAATGACACAGATACAATACTTTCTGAAAAACAAAGTGATATTGCTTTTTTTCCAGCTTCGTTAACAAAATTGATGACAGCTGAAGTCATATTTTATCAATTAAAAGAAGGTTTATTAAGCAGTACACAAAAATTTAAGGTGAGTGAAAATGCGTGGCACAAAGGTGGAGCTCCTTCTGGTACAACCACTATGTTTGCAAAAGTAAAGACAGAAATTAGTGTTTCTGATCTTTTGCGTGGTCTCATTATTGTCAATGGAAATGATGCTGCCATTATCCTTGCTGAGGGCATAGCCGGAAATGAGGCTAATTTCGCAAAACTGATGAATCAGAGAGCCAAAATGATCGGGTTATCACATAGTCATTTTGTTAATGCAACAGGGCTTCCGGAGGAGGGACAATTTGTGACATTGCGCGATATGATGATATTAGCACGTCATATTGTTCATGAATATCCCGATTATTATACACTTTACCGCGAACCTCATTTTACGTGGAATAATATTTTTCAACGTAATAAAAATCCTCTTATTTCCAAAGAAATTGGTGTAGAAGGATTTGGTTTTGGCTATAGTAAAGATGAAGGTTTTTCAATGATTGTTTCTGTTTATAACAATCATCGACGTCTTTTTTTAGCAATAAATGGTTTGCAAGAGGGTAAAGGGCATACAAAAGAAGTAGAACACATTCTTCAATGGGGAATGACAGCCTTTGATCTTAAAACAATTTTTAGCGAAGGAGAAACCGTTGGCTATGCTTCTGTTTATGGTGGGACGCAAAATTCTGTTTCTCTTATTGTTAAAGAGCCGGTAAGTTTTATGCTTTCGAATGAAAAAAAGAGGAATGTTAAAGCAAAAATTAAATATCATGGTCCATTAAAAGCTCCTATCCTTTTAGGACAACCGGTCGGTGTTCTGCAAATTTTAGAAGATAAAAGGATTCTTCTCGAAAAAACTGTTTTTGCTGGAAACAATGTTCAGGAAGGAAGCTTTTTTGCAAAAGTTAGAAATGCATTCTATGAAATAACAATTGGATGGTTACGGAAATATTTATAGTACAGGCTTTTAAGGATTAAGGTTTATAGGTGTCAGGTTATTTTATTACATTTGAAGGGGGGGAGGGCGCAGGAAAAACAACGCAAATTTCTTTGCTTTCTGAGTTTCTCTCGAGCCAAGGTTATGATGTTATTACAACACGAGAACCTGGCGGAACAGCAGGTGCTGAAGCAATTCGATATGCTTTGTTGTCAGGGAAGGCACAACAATACGGTCCTTTCATGGAAGCTGTTTTGTTTACAGCTGCACGCGCAGACCATGTTAGTGAAGTGATCGCGCCTTCTTTACAAAAAGGCAAAGTGATCTTATGCGATCGTTTTATTGATTCTACACGAGTTTATCAAGGACAGAATGATAAGGTAAACTCTTCCATTCTTTCTGTTTTAGAATGTATAGCGCTTAATGGAATAAGGCCTCATCTAACGTTTTTATTAGATATATCAGCAACATATGGTATGAAACGTGCAAAAGTGCGAAGAAAGGAAACTGAAACGATTGATTATTTTGAAAAAGATAATTTAGAAATTCAAGAACAAAGGCGCCAAGCTTTCTTGCAATTAGCAAAGCAGGAGCCTCATAGATTTCGTGTGATTGATGCCACCGATGCTGTGGAAACTATCGCACAGAAAATAAAAAATATTTGTCATCAGCTATTGTTGGATCAACTTTTATGAGTGATGTAAATATTTTGCGCCAATATGACGATATCGATTCAGTTTTATCCTTTTCACAGAATAATGTGATTTTTGGTCATGAGGCTGCTCGTCATTTTTTGGCACAAATGCGTGAGGAGGGGCGTTTACATCATGCTTTATTATTTGAAGGAGAGCGTGGTATTGGAAAAGCCACATTAGCATTTCACCTTGCTTGGAATATTTTAAGCTCTCAGAAGGGGAACTTTTTACAACCAGAGCATAATTCCATTACATGGCATAAAATGACGCAAGGATGTCATCCTGGGCTTTTATACATTTCACGTCGCTTCGATTTAAAAACACAAAAGTTTAAAACAGGGATACTCATTGATGACATTCGTGATGTTATGCATTTTTTAAACCAAACATCACAAGACAATGGATGGCGTATTGTTATTATTGATCCCGCAGAAGATATGAATAGAAGTGCGGCGAATGCAATTCTTAAAACACTTGAGGAACCTCCTGCGAAAACTTTATTCATTATCATCACACATTCTTCAGGAAGATTGCTCCCAACAATTCGTTCACGATGCCAGCAGTTTTCTTTGCGACCATTGTATGATGATGAGATGAAAAAAGTCATTACACATATTTTTTTAAATCAAGATTTACCTGATGAAGAAACTCTTCAAATGATTATTCAAAGAGCCAAAGGAAATCCTAGAAAAGCTGCTTTACTTCTTTGCCATGGCGGTTTTGAAATTGTTAAAACTCTGGATACTCTTTTGGAGCAATCTGTTTGTAATCCAGCTGTTGTACATATTCTTGCACAAACACTTTCCTCTCTTTCTTCTATGATTCAATTTCAACAATTCTGTGGTGAAATTCTTGATAAAATTCAAAAAAAAGCTATCATACTTGTTGAAAAGGGAGAGTTAAATCTCTCAAAAAAATGCGCGCAACTGTGGCAGGAGATTCATCAAGAAATAGGAGAAATACAATCATTTAATCTTGATAAGAAGCAGTTCATTATTAACTTGCTTTTTAAAGTGCATAAGATCATGCATGAAGATGAGCTTTTTCCGTGACAATGTAATTAACAGGCGTTATGTCAAGATATCTTTTATAGCGTTTTACAAAACGAGTATGACATGCATGACACGTATTACATAACAACTCCCATTTTTTATCCTAATGGCACTCCACATATTGGGCACGCCTATAGTGCAATTGCAAGTGATGTCTTCGCCCGTTTTCAACGGTTAGATGGGAAAAATGTATTTTTTCTCTCTGGTACGGATGAGCACGGCTTAAAAATGCAACAAACAGCAGCAACATTAAACATGACACCTCAGCAACTCGCAGATCGTAATAGTGCTATGTTTCAAAAAATGCTTACAGTCTTAAATTGTTCTCATGATGATTTCATCCGTACAACAGAAGAGCGCCATTATAAAGCTTGTCAAGAAATTTGGAAAAAAATGGAGGAAAATGGCGACATTTATCTTGGTCGTTATAGTGGTTGGTATTCCGTTCGTCAGGAAGCATATTATGAAGAGAAAGATACTGAAGTTGGAGAAGACAACATCCGTCGCGAAAAGGAGTTAGGCTCTCCGGTTGAGTGGAACGAAGAGGAAAGTTATTTTTTTAGACTTTCCCGTTATGAAACGATCCTTCTTGAATATTATGAAAAACACCCTGATTTTGTTGCTCCAGTTGAACGGCGTAACGAAGTTATCAGTTTTATCAAATCGGGTTTAAAAGATATTTCTATTTCACGGACAAGCTTTAATTGGGGCGTTGCTGTTCCAAATAATCGAAAGCATGTGATGTATGTTTGGGTCGATGCGCTTACCAATTATCTCTCAGCAATTGGTTTTTTTGATGAAAATGCGACAAAACGTCATTTTTGGCCTGCAAATACGCATATCATTGGAAAAGATATTCTTCGTTTTCATGCCATCTATTGGCCAGCATTTTTAATGTCCGCTGGAATTGAATTGCCTAAGCATATTTTTGCTCATGGTTTTTTGCTCAATCGTGGTGCAAAAATGTCAAAGTCCATTGGAAATGTCGTTGATCCTTTTGAACTCGTTGATCACTATGGTCTTGATCAGTTTCGTTATTTTCTGCTTCGTGAGGTACCATTTGGACAAGATGGCAGTTATAGCCATGAGAGTTTTGTAAATCGCATTAATGCAGACCTTGCTAATGATCTTGGGAATTTAGCACAGCGTTCCTTATCTATGATTGCCAAAAATTGCCATGCAAAAGTTCCTATAGCAGCGGCTTTTTTAAGCCAAGATGAACAGCTTTTAGAACAATCTCTTCAAGCGCTTGAGCTTGTGCGTGAAGCCATGTCTTCTCACGAGATGCATTTAGCACTTTCCGCTATCTTTTCAGTCGTAGCAGATGCTAATCGCTATTTTGCTAGTGAACAACCTTGGAGTTTACGGAAAAATAACCCAGAAAGATTTTCTACAGTTCTTTACATAACTGCAGAAACATTGCGGCGAATAGGAATTATGCTTTTGCCTTTCATACCACACTCAGCAGCCAAACTTCTCGACAGCCTTGCTATTCCTGAAAATAATCGGTCATTATATCATATAAGTCATGCAAAAATTCAAGAAGGTCTTGATCTTCCACCACCAGAACCAATCTTTCCCCGTTATATTTTGAAGAAAGATGAGAATCATCATGCTCATTGATACACATTGCCATCTTGATTTTGAAGATTTTTCACAAGATTTGGATGGGGTTATCCAACGGGCTTTAGATGTTGATGTTGAACGTATGATAACGATTTCAACACATGTTCGTAAATTGGATAAGCTTTTAGCAATTGCGCAGACTTATGATCAAGTGTTTTGTTCCGTTGGGACACATCCCAATAGTGCCCATGAAGAACAAAATATTACAGCTGAAGAGCTTATTCACCTCTCAAAGCATCCTAAAATTGTTGCATTTGGGGAGGTAGGACTTGATTATTATTATGATTATTCTTCGCCAGAAGAGCAAAAGAAAGTTTTTCAGGAACATATCATCGCTTCTCGAGAAACACAGCTGCCTCTTGTTATACATTCACGCAATGCTGATTCAGATATGGAAAAAATATTACGCGAACAAATAAAAGAAGGTACTTTTCCATTTGTACTTCATTGTTATTCCTCTGGAATGCAATTGGCTCGTGCAGGCATTGAACTTGGTGGTTATCTTTCTTTTTCAGGTATTCTGACTTTTAAAAATGCGCTTGAGATCCGTGAGATAGCAAAAACTATACCTCATGACTATTTATTGGTGGAAACAGATGCACCATTTTTAGCCCCTGTTCCTCATCGAGGAAAAACAAATGAACCCTCTTTTGTACGCTATACAGCGGCTATTTTAGCTGAAACAATTGGTTTAAGTCTTGAAGAAATAGCTCAGATTACAACGCAAAATGCTTTTCGTTTATTTAGCAAAATGAAATAAGGCAAAAGCTATGTTTGATCGATACCGTTTCACAATATTAGGCTGTGGTCCCTCTCCGGGAGTGCCACGCCCCAATGGTGATTGGGGAGCTTGTGATCCTCATAACCCTAAAAATAAACGCTACAGAAGTGCTTTGTTAGTGGATCGCATTAAACCATCAGGAAAAAAAACAACAATTGTTATTGACACTGGTCCAGACTTTAGATCACAAATGATCAACGCCCGTGTAAATCATCTTGACGCTGCACTTTATACGCATTTTCATGCAGATCATATTCATGGTATTGATGATTTACGCAGTTATGCACTCGCACAAAAATGTTTAATCGATATTTACGCAGATAATTTTACACTCAAACATTTAAAAAATGCTTTTGGATATTGTTTCCAAGCTCCCAAAGATTCATCTTATTCACCTATTTTAAAAGAACATCTTATCAATGAAGATAGTCAACTTAGAATTCACGGGCAGGGTGGGACGATAACTGTCAATACGCATTTACAATGTCATGGTAATATTCATTCTTTAGGTTTTCGTATTGGTAATGTTGCTTACTGTACAGACGTTAGCAAATTTCCTGAAAAAACATTACCTAAACTCATGAACTTAGATGTTCTCATTATTGAGGCTCTTCAATTTGAAGCGCATCCAAGTCATCTTTCCGTTGATCAAGCATTACAATGGATAAAATATTTACAGCCCAAACAAGCCATCCTCACACATATGGACAGATCGCTTGATTACAATAAGGTGGTAAACTCTGTTCCACCGCATGTTAAACCTGCATATCAAGGACTTATTTTTGAAACAGATGCATAAATCTAGAAAACACATATTTCTTGTTAACTAAAATCTTCTTGAATAGTCTTATCTTTCCTTTACTTCATTTTTGTCTTATTTGTGTTATTTTTATGTTAAAAGTGAGGTTTCTTATGTATAGATGGTTTACGCGGGCAATATGTATTATCATTTCAGCGATTTCCTTATCCGCATGTGGGGGGCGTCTAGAAAAAAATATTTCAGTTACAACAATACATGATGGTGCAATGAGTTGTGCTGATATTCAACGAGAATTTTATGCTAATAAACGTCAGATTAATGACACTATTATAGAGCGTTCTAAAGCAAGAGGTAAAAATGCAGCTTTAGCTGCAACGGGTGTTATATTTTTACCTGCTCTGTTTTTTATAGATGCAAAATCAAGTGAAAGCAATGAGATTTCGGCTTTAAATAACCGAAATGCTGTTTTGAGTGATCTTGCACATATAAAACGTTGTAAATTAGCACAGTAATTCTTTTATTTTATTATACATATTGTTTTTTAGCTTTAAGTAATTTTGTTTTTTACTTAAAGCTATTTTTTTAACTATGCCAATTTAATAAATAAATTAAACAATGCCTTATTATTGACATATTTTTGTTTAAAAAGTGAAAATATGCGACATAAATATGATTATGTGTCTAAAGTAGGATTCATATTGTTTTTTATTTGGCAACGATCTTCTTCTTATCGTAATCATATTATCGCATAATATATATTATGGAACTTTTAATAGAAAGGATATATTTTAATGGCAGCAGCAGCACTTTGGGGAACGATAGCATCATTACTATGGATATTTTCAACAAAAGCCACTAGTCCTTGGGATTTATGGTGGGTACCTTTTTCTTAAGAAAAAACTTTTGACCTTTAAGATTTTAAATCGGACCAGAAATAACTGGTCCGAAAACTTAAGTCGCAATGTTTTTTATCTAATCGTCTTTTGTACGATTTCTTTTTAAAAAGATTATCATTTGTAGTATCATAAAAATGAGAAATAATATTCCATAAAATAGCAGTACAAAAGATTGATCAATAGAATTGGCATAATACATCGTTAATATTTCGGTTAGTGCTGCAATGCACCATAAAACAATTCCCCACAGCGAATACATCCAAAGTCCAATTAAGGCGATAGGATAAACAATAGCTAATGTGGCAGATGCGAACTGCCAGTGCCATGGCATAAGGTCAAAACGCCATAAAGAGTTTGGAAATACACCAACAAGACATATCCAATAAAAAATACTTAAGCTTAAGCAAATGAGTGCTAAAAATCGCAAATAACATTTGTAAATTAAATGGATTCTTGAAATCTGTTTTTGAGGATGCGTTTTCAAAATAATAATTCTTTTTCAATAGGTTTGAAGTAAGCATCTATCATTTCATCTGTTACATGTGAAAGTTTATCTGGTTGCCATTTCGGTGTTTTATCCTTATCAATCAACATTGCACGTATTCCTTCATAGAAGTCATGAGAATTAATCATATGATGCGCAATACGATTTTCAATTCTTATACAATCTTCCAAAGTTTGAGGTGGATTTTGTTTCATTTGTTTCCAAATAACTTTTAAACTTGTTGGAGAACGTACCTGTAAAATATCGTAACATTCTTTAGCAAATAAAATACCTTCATCGCTTTTTTTTTGAAGCAATTCAAGACATTCCTCCAACGTATGAGCACTAAAACACGTCCTGATAATACAACGTGTTTCATGACTTGTTTCATAGTCTTTTGTAATTGCTCGCTCGCCTAAAACTAATTTCGGATCTCCTTGTTCAATAATCGCCTTTCTAATATATTTTAATTCAATTTCAGGAACAGCATGTGTTGCTAATTTTAAATTTAAACAATCTCCCCATTTTATGCCTGCGCCGGTCAATGCAAGATAAATACCAAAATGATCTGGAAGAGACGGTAAAAAGAAGCTTGCACCAACATCTGGAAAAAATCCAATAGCACCTTCAGGCATAGCAAAGAGTGTATTTTCTGTAACAATTCGATGAGAACCGTATAGAGAAATACCTACCCCTCCTCCCATCCAAATACCATTCAAAAAAGAAATATAAGGTTTGGGGAAACGTTTAATATAAGCATTTAAGCGATATTCATCGCTAAAATATTGGTAAGAAGAGGTTTTTTTTCCCATATGGTAAATTTCTACAACATCCCCACCAGCACAAAAAGCACGCCCCTCTCCTTCAACTAAAATGCAAGAAACTTCATCATCTGTTTCCCATGTGCTAAGAGCTTTTTTAAAAGCCAAAACCATTCGCCCATTAAGAGCATTTAATGCTGAAGGACGTGTAAGCCTTATGATACCAGCATGGCCCTCTTTTGTAAAAGAAATGTCATCACCTGCTCCAAAATCAATTTGCATCTTATCCCCGTTCTAAAATATCTATTTTATTGTTTTATTATACTTTTTTCTCCTAATTTGGGAAATAATTGCATGATGGCACCAATACAATATATATAAATTCCTGTAATTGAAATACCTATCTTAACCCATGATGGAGCATCTAATTGGTAAAAAAATGCTGCACCCGCAAAGGAACACCATAAAAGAAAAATAGGAAAATTAAGCTTACGCAAGCGAATAACTCTCACTGGATGGATAAAATAAATTGGTAAAAAAGATATGATCGCCGATAAAGCAATAATGGTAAAAGTGATCCATTCTCCTGGTCTTAAGACAAAAAGTGTAAAAACCATCATATTCCAAACCACAGGAAATCCTTTGAAAAAATTTTCTTTAGTTTTCATTCCAGTATCTGCGTAATAAATAGCTGATGAAATGACAATAATTGCACTCAATAAAAATGATAATCCTGAACCTATTAAACCGCTTTGATAAAGCGCAAAAGCTGGAATTAAAACATAGGTGACATAATCAATGATATTATCTAAAAGTTCCCCAGACCATGTTGGGAGTACGTATTTAACGTCAAGTTTGCGTGCAATTGGACCATCTATACCATCAACGAGGAGCGCAAGCCCAAGCCAACAAAACATAGCATTCCATTCTTTTTGAGATGCAGAGATAAGGGAAAGAAATGCTAAAAATGATCCTGACGCTGTTAGTAAATGAACAGAAAAAGCTTTTGCTTGTGGCATCGTTACTTTTTTGTGACGCAGACGATCAGCATTTTTTTTGATTTTTTTTGTTAGCTTACGTTTCAAAATTTTCTTATCCTCGTCTTTTAAATTTTCATTCATCTACCAACACACCATTTTTACCCATTGTATAATTTATCGTAAAAAAATCATAAAAAGGTTACTTTTTTATATCGCATTACTTATTACATAATATAATAGAAGGATTTCATACAATAAAAAGAGATTGTTGATTTAGAAAAGTTAAAATATTTAGTAAATGAAAAAAGGCTCAAGTCGTTGTGACATTTGAAAAAAACGAATATAAAAACATCGCTGTTATTGGTGCTGGCCCAGTCGGTATGTTAGCAGCACTTCTTCTTGCACATAAAAGCTATTCTGTTTATCTTATTGGACCACCCGCTCATGCAGGTGAATTACGGACAACTGCTCTTATGATGCCAGCAGTGCGTATGCTACAAAAACTTAATATTTGGAATGTTCTTAAAGAACATGCAGCGGCTTTATCTTTTATTAGAATTATAGATATCACTTCTAGGATTGTGCACGCTCCTAGCGTCAGTTTTTCTTCTGCTGAAATTGGTGAAGAGGCTTTTGGTTATAATATCCCTAATGTAGAGTTAAACAACGCTTTAATTACTGCTGTTGAGCATATGCCCAATATTATAAGATTTGTTTCTTTGGCAAAATCTTTTCAACAGAAAGACGGTCATGTACACATTACGCTTGCAGATGATAAAATTATCCAAACATCACTTGTTGTTGCTGCTGATGGGCGGCACTCTCTAGCACGAGCAGCTGCGGGTATTGCTACCAGACAGTGGAACTATCCACAAAAAGCTCTTGTTCTCAATTTTTCTCATGATTTTTCTCATCAAAATACATCAACTGAATTTCATACAGAACATGGTCCATTGACGCAGGTTCCACTACCAGGAAAAAAATCCAGTCTTGTATGGGTTGTTAGTTCTTCTCGTGCGGAAGAATTGTTAAATATGGAAGAAACAGAAATTGCAAAAATAATCGAAGAGCAGATGCAATCAATGCTTGGAACACTCACATTAGAAACACCAATTCAAGCATGGCCTCTTTCAGGACTTATCTCTCATCGTTTTGCAGCCAACCAAACGGTTTTAGTGGGTGAAGCAGCCCATGTTTTTCCTCCCATTGGAGCCCAAGGATTGAATTTAGGATTTCGTGATGTTGAAACTTTGATTGATGTTTTACCTAACCAAATATCTGATTTTCATTCTAAAATAATTGTTGCCCATTATAATAAATACCGCCGACCTGATATATTGATCCGAAGTGGATCTGTTCATATGCTCAACTCTTCTTTACTTTCTAATAGGCTGCCTATCCACATTATACGAAGTATTGGACTTGGATTATTACGCAATTGCTCACCGTTACGTAATTTATTTATGCGAGAAGGAATGTACCCTGGATACGGCTTTAAAGAAATTATGCAAATCTTCCCAATCAAATCACCTAAACAACTCCATTGAAATAAAACGATGGAACATAACAGAAAAAACAAGTGTTAATTCCTCATTCCCTTGGGAAGAATTATTTGATGTATTTATATGTATTGTCATGCATAAGAATATACTATTTTCATAAATAGCGTGCGTGAAAAGCTTTTGTACAATCCAAATTATGAGATGTTCAGAAGATATATCCTACCCGCGTTTATAAAAATATCAAAAATCAGACTTTTTTATTAAAAAATAATAGCAGAATTTGATAAATCGCCTCCCCTCTCATAATAAAATAAAGAAAAAACGTTTTTTGCTAATTAACGTAAATTTTAAAAAACTTTCTTCATTAAGTACACCATTGAAAATAAAATAGCTTTGGGAACTTGTTGGCAATACAAAGGTTAATGAAGTATTGTT
Source organism: Bartonella sp. MM73XJBT (assembly GCF_028618465.1). Classification (NCBI taxonomy): domain Bacteria; kingdom Pseudomonadati; phylum Pseudomonadota; class Alphaproteobacteria; order Hyphomicrobiales; family Bartonellaceae; genus Bartonella; species Bartonella sp. MM73XJBT. Next base: position 152,780 of record NZ_JAQISY010000002.1, read on the forward strand.
TCAACAGATGGTAATAAGATGAGATTAAGTAAAATTTTAAAATCAAGTATTCTTTTTATAATAATTCTATGCCTCTCATCTATAGTCACTGCTTCAATAAGTAAGGTTTTTTATGCTCCCTATTGTAAAGCTTCTGCATATAGCTTTACGAAAGATATTACTAAACCAGGACAAAATTCATTTACTGCTTTGCAAATTAAAAATTGTCTCATACAAAATGGTTTTACAAATATTAAACGATTGCGTCTTGATGATAAAGGTATTTGGCGCGCTTTGGTAGAGTTTAAAAGGGGGCTTTTTCTCATATCAATTGATTATTCTGGAACAGTTAGTATTCAAAATAAAAGAAAAAAATATGATTCATTTTAAAACTTATAGCAATATTGATTCCCATAACTGTAAGAGATTTTTTTTAAAAAATTTTTTGGATTTCCTCAAAGAGCCCGCTTTTATAGGAAGTTTAAATGGTAGTTTATCAGGAGCAGTTGCTGCAATTCTCGCAACTTATGGTTATATTGCTCTGCCAGGATTTGGTCCAATTATTACAATGGGGATAGGTTTAGCATTTTTCATCGGAATAATAATCGGTGCAATGATAGGATCAATAATAGGTATTTTCGTCGGTGCATTTTATTCTTTTATGGAATATTTATATAGACTACGATAGTTATTTCTCTTACGACTTTCATAAGCATATTGTTATGAACATCTGTACCATATATTATGAATATCGTACGAGCGAAATTATCTCAAAAGTTCCTTATTTGATTTTGCACAATATCTTAAAAAATCTGTTTTTTAAAAACACCTCTTGAAGAAATGGAGGTGAAATATAGTTATAACTCTATAAAAGCTGCATTATTTTGATAAATAGGATTAATCCTTTGAAATATACTAGCGTATAAAGAAAGCCGTTTTGAACTTAGAGCGTTTTTCTATTAATTATAATTTTCAAAAAAAAGTATAATTAATATAGTTTAAGAAGAAATATATTATATTTATAAAGTATAGATGCGATTTTATATTTAATATGTAAAACAAAAGTATAAAAGGTGTTATATGAATAAAAAATGCCTTCTCTTATCCTCACTTGTGATTTTTACTTATCATTCTGCTGCATTAGCAAATTCTATGCAAGTAAAGATTTATGAGCTAGAAAAGAACGACATAAAAAAAGCTATTGGTATAATTGAAATTGAAGAAAATAGTCGTGGTTTAATTTTCACACCTAATTTGTCTAGCTTACCAGAAGGTTTGCACGGTTTTCATATGCACGAAAACCCTTCATGTGATATGAAAGACGGTGTCGTTGGTGCTGCTGCAGGTGGACACTACGACCCTGAACATACCAATAAACATCTTGGCCCCTATAATACTCATGGCCATTTGGGTGATTTACCAGCACTTTATGTTGATGATAAAGGGCAATCAACAATGAGCGTTCTTGCTCCACGAATTAAAAAAATCTCTGAAATAAAAAAACATTCTCTAATAATTCATTTAGGAGGAGATAACCAATCAGATAAACCATTACCGCTTGGTGGGGGTGGCGCGCGTTTAGCATGCGGTATTATTGAAGAATAAGCCTCTTATAAGCTATTTAAAGTCTGTAATTTTTTGTAAAAGATGGAGGAATTTATGTCTATTTCTGATATATTCGTAATCTAAAATTTTTAATTAATCTGCCAATCTAAACAAAATATTTTTGGTAGTGAAACCAAAAGCTTTTCCCCTTTGAATGCTACTTTTTGTTGCTCTCAAAAACAATATACAGCTAATGAAAGAGTTATTTTTAAGGAGCTAATAAATACATTTTCAAAATGTAATGAGCAATTTTTTTTGAGAATGATAAAAACTAGCAGGATATTCTTATGGGAAATGATCCCAATCAGACTGGCGAATCTCACCAGTTTGATAAAATTGACGAATAAGTTTAATATAATGAGAAAAGTCTTTGTTTTCCTCTAGCAATCTATTAGCAGTATCCCAATTAATTTCATTACGCTCTTTCGCAGGTATCATAATTTGGCTTTCAGAAAAGTTTTCTCTATCAAGTCTTATAAATCCAATTCCATGTAAACACGCAAGCATCCGAAGTTCTTTTAACGTATCAACGCCTGCTATCTCACTAGCGACTAGATAACTAAAATTAGCCCATGAAGAATTGCTAACCGTTTGAAAAAATACTTGTCGTACATTTGAGCGATTGATGAGAATTTTTACTTCAAAAGACCAAAGTTTTGTTTTTTTATCAAAATATTGTAGAACACAATCTTTAATTTCACGATGCCATTCTTTACTTAAATCTTGTATTCCTACAAGATCTGGATAAAGCCATTTATTCCCACCAGAGCCGTGTTTATTACGAGAATGTTTTTCATTAATCCGTTTGCTATAAACTTCAAGCTCTGACCATAAAAATTTAGATAACAATGGATAAAGATCATGTTCTTTAACGCTATCATCTGTCTTAGACGTCGTAATGCTCTCTATTTCATCAATTTCAGCACTATCTGTTGATTGGGTGAAATAATACTGCCGCGGACGTCCTTCAGTGGTTTTAATTTCGGGATGACGCTTTTGTAAGTGCGGACGCTTAGACCCTATTTCAGCAACAACTTGCTGAATAAGAGCCGTATCACTATTAAGAGGCATAACTGTTGCAGTTGAACGCTTTTGTTTTTTACGACAAGCATCTCGGTAATTTTCGAATATCCATTGAGCGATTTCGCGAGCGGTAAACTTTTTTGTTGGGTTTTGTTTTAAAAAATTAAAAGTAATGTTTGTTAAGTCTAAAGCCATACATCAAATCATCCATTTTATCTGCTGTTATATTTTATTTCATTGCGCTTCAATTTTACAAGAGAAAGAGTAATAAATAGTTCAGTTTTTTAAAATATTTTATTTGTATCTATTAAGTTATCAAATGAAGTTCAGAAAGAATGAATAATTTTTTGATTTAAGAATTTTATAGTGTTTAAAAAGCAATAGCATAAGAAGTAAAAATAGGATTCAGATACTTAATTCAGCTTATCATTCATAAATAAAAAAAACTTATGAGATAGTGAACTCTGCACACAAACCTTCAAAACTGCTGTTTGCCTTAATAGAGTCATGCGGAATAAGAACATAATACCATGGTTTTCCGTCATGCGTGACAGAATAATGCGTTGCATGACGACACCATTGAACTGCTGCTTTTCTTTTTTTCAAAACAATAGAATTTTGCATTTCAGATGCTCTTTTAGGCTCACAAAGATATTTTGCATCTTTTGTTTCTACAACAAAGTCTGGTTCATAAGTCGATCCTTTGTTATATTCTATTTTGAAAAAACCTCGTGCAGGTTTCAACCATTTTAATACGTGTGCATCATCTTCTAATATTTGAGCAAACCGTAATTCTCCCTCTACTGAATCAAATTTTTGTAAAGGATAACAGCTTTTTGTAAAGCCCTTGAATACAAGGGCTTTAATATCGCTTTTAATGGAAGGAATACAACGAAAATCAACAGGAGATGTGCCTTGCGGTAGTGTATAGTGGATAGGCGTTAAAGTTTTAAAACCTCGCGTAATTTTAACTTCATAATTCTTTTGCGTTTCCCATTGGTGTGCTCTTAATTGAGCAACTATGAAAGTGTTTAATTTGTGCTGATAATGAATCAATACATTCTCAACGGCCGCATCATCCGGCAGATAAGATTGAAAATGGCGTACCATCTGATTTGCCAATTTTCGTAATAATGGCGTATTGTTCTCATAATCGATAAAGTCATTATCAATTAAACCGCGAATGATATAATTTTCAAGATGTGGCTCTTTAATATACTCATTCTTAGAGGTAAGGAAAATGCTTTTATGTGTACGCAACTCTCGAATTAAAAGCTCTTTACTAACAGGTTGCAAGTTTAAACTTTCCAGATTTTCTAAATCAAAATCAGAAAAACCATACGTAACCTCACGAGAAGGGATAAGCACAATATTAGGAATATCTATTGTTAATTCTGCTAAATTTTTTGTTATATTTACGATTACTTCTTGTACAAAAGCTTGTGTACTTTGAGTATCTAAAGCAAAAGTCTCTTTTGATAACTGAATAGTCTCCATAACTTCATTGCTGATTTTTTCTTGTATTGCTACCGAGCACAGCAACTGAGAATTTGGTAACGTATTATAATCTTTGATAATGTTCCAAGCGATAGTAGCAATCTTTTGCTCTTCAGTAGAGAAAATGGGCTGAGATATATTCTGTAACGTTGTATCGTTTAAATCAGATATACCCTTCATACTGGAATTACGTATTACTGTCGTTTTTAAAGTTTCTGTTGCTGCTCGGCTTGGCACGATCAGTATATCGGATTTTTCAAAAGGTATATCACCACCTGTTCCGATCTCAATATGCTTTTTAATAATTGAGTTTGGATCGTTTGCACGATCAATGATATCTTGAAAATGATCATGCGCAATAATTGTTAAACGATCAATAGCTTCTACGCCTGTTCTAGTTCCATAAGGTAAACGCAATCCTCGACCTATTGTTTGTTCAGTTAAAATTTCTGAAGCAGATGCACGCAATGGCACAATAGTATAAAGATTGGTCACATCCCATCCCTCCTTCAATTTGTTAACGTGAATAACAATTTCTGTTGGTTCATGGGGTTCTTCAATTGCAATCAAATTTCGAATATTTTTATCTTCTTCTGTATTTGACTGTTTGGAATGAATCTCTATAACTTTTCCTTTATAGGCACCCGAAAAAAAATCATCTGATTCTAATAAATTACGTAATTTCCGCGCATGTTCTGTATCTTGGGCTACAACTAAGACGAAAGGCTTAACAAATTTCTTGTTATAATCGTTAGCATAAATAATTAAATCTGCCTTCACGTTTTCGTGTGCGTGAATTGCATCTTGTAGTTTAATATACTCTAGTTGTTCAGGCGTGTAATTTTTTGCTTGAAAATCTTTACGTGTAGCAACAGCTGGCTCTTTCACAAATCCATCTCTCATAGCTTCTGCGAGTGAATAGCCATAAACAACATTTTTAAAATCCACAGGTTTTGTACCTATTGTTTTCGGTGTTGCTGTCAGTTCTATTCCTAAAACAGGTTTTAACTCATTAATTGCCGCTGCCCCCGCAGAGGCACGATAACGATGTGCCTCATCCATCAACAAAACTAAATCAGGAAGATTTGCAAGATAATCAAAATAACTTTCGCCAATCGTTTCTTGTAAACGTTTAATGCGTGGAATACTAGATTTTGTAGCGCCTTTTTTGCTGTCAACTGCATTAATTTTAGAAATATTAAAAATATTGATGAAAATTGTATCATCATGTTCAAATAAACGCTTTTGTCCGTAAAACTTCTCTGCATCAGAACGGATTCCTTTACAATTTTCGTAATCCTCACCTGTAATAATGACAGGTCTATTTACAACGAATTCATTAATTCCATTGAAGACATATTTCGGATTTTGGGGATAGAAATCCTGTTTTAATTTTTCATAAATAGTTAGATTTGGTGCTAAGATAAGAAAGTGGCGGCTGCGTTTTGTTAAATAAAGATAGCTGATAAAAGCACCCATTAGTCGTGTTTTTCCAACTCCCGTAGCTAAGGCAAAACAGAAAGAAGGAAAATCGCGTTCAAAATCTTGTACAGAAGGATAAAGATTTTTGATCACTTCTAGATCTGCAACTAAATCAGTATTTTTAGAAAGTTTGATATTTTCTAAAATTCGCACCAAAATATTTAAGGCTTCATGTTGAGGATAACGCAATGATAAGCGAGCAGAAACCCTTTTTTCAATAGCGTTCATGAGAAACTCCGCTTTTTATATTTTTTCTAAATAAATTTAATTCTTTTTGCGCAATATCTTTATCTTTCGGAAATTCGTTTACTACAGCCATTGGTTCAAGATTTGCTACATTTAAACTGTAATCATCCCTCCCCCATTCACATTTTTCTAATACAGCACGAGGAATTTTAACAAGTGTTAGATTGTCAAAAGATTCTG